>CADCPU010000426.1 GCA_902803365.1 Oscillospiraceae bacterium | reverse complement strand
GGCGTAAACTTGGCATTAAGACTTTTATTGAGATCTCCGTTTGTAATCCTCGGATGTATCATAATGGCGTTCCTTTATGATCCTAAAACAGCAGTGCTGTTTATCGGTGTAGTAACGGTGCTTGGCGTGATAGTAGGACTAAACTTCAAAAAGTCAGTTCCTGCATATAAGCTCGTCAGAAACGAGCTCGATAATGTCGTTACAGAGACTGATGACGGCCTTAATGGCGTCAGGGTCATTAGAGGATTTATTCAGACCGAGAACGAAGCGAAGAACTTCAAAGAGCACACCAAGCTCTTGAATATCCTTCAGATGGGCTCGGCCAAGATCACTACAGTCCTTAATCCGCTCACGTTCCTTATCGTAAATCTCTTTGTATGCCTGCTTATCTACACGGGCGCTTTGGAGATCAAGAGCAGCGTCCTTACAGTTGGTGCAGTTGTTGCTTTGTTCAATTACATGAACCAGATCCTGGTAGAGCTCCTTAAGTTCTCGAATCTTATCATACAGATCTCCAGGGCTCTTGCATGTGCCAACAGAGTCAACGCCGTGATCTCAATGGAGAGCGACCTCGAGATCGTTCTTTTCCCTGAAACCAAGGAGGGCACGATCCTCTCACTAAATAAGGTAGCCTTCTCATACAATGACGATGATTCCTATGCGCTCAATAATATCGATCTTGATATTAGACGAGGTGAATCAGTCGGCATCATCGGCAAGACCGGCTGCGGCAAATCGACTCTTGGAGCGATCATTGCAGGAACCTATAAGCCTACATCAGGCGAGATCTCTTATGATAACGGCGTAATACCGAAGGTCGGTTATTGTATGCAGAAGACCAGGCTCTTCTCGGGTACTGTCGATTACAATATCAAGCTTGACCGTCCTGATATAAGTGACGAAGATGTCTCTTATGCACTCGATGTATCGTGCTGTCGTGATTTTGTTACTGACGTTAACAAGGTCCTGACCGAGAGCGGTAAAAACCTCTCAGGCGGTCAAAGACAGAGGATAAATATCGCAAGAGCTCTGGCAAACCGACCGGAGATCCTGGTCCTTGATGATGCATCGGCAAGTCTTGATGCCATCACCGAAAAGCATTTTATCGATAATCTCAACAGCTTAGAGGATGAGATGACCAAGGTCATCATCTCCCAGAAGATAAAGTCAGTCAAAAATTGCGACAAGATCATCGTTCTTGATGAGGGCGAGATCGTTAATGTCGGGCGTCATGACGATCTTCTTAAGGAGAGTTCCGTCTATAAAGAGATGTGCGATCTGCAGATGAAGGAGGCCGTATCATGAATAAGAAAAGTTCGATCGGCGCTCTGATCCGCCTTCTTAAGTTCTCCAAGGGAAGTACCGGAAAACTTATCCTCTCGATCATCCTGGCTGCGATCACATCAGGTCTCACGCTGCTTATACCTTATTACTTCGGTAAGGTCGTCGATATCATCAAACAGGATGTATTCGATCTTGGCATCGTGCTCCAAAATGTTCTGATGATCGCCGGTTTTGTTATCATCTCCGCGATATTGACCTACATAATGAATACGATCAATTACAAGATCTCGTATTCGATCATCAAAAAGCTCAGGGATGAGGCATACGATAAGATCAACAGACTTCCTGTCTCATATATCGAGAAGACATCCGTCGGCTCGATCGAGAGTTTTATCATAAATGACTGCGAGAGCATCAGTGACGGACTTCTCGTATCGCTGAACCAGTTCTTTACGGGTGTCGTAACGATCATAGTCGTATTCATCATCATGTTTACGATCGATTGGAAACTGGCACTCATGATCGCTGTCATTACTCCTGTCACGCTCCTTATCAGCTCGATCTTCCTTAAGTCGATCAACAAGCACCTTAAGGCTACTTCAAAAGAACGCGGAGTCCAGGCTGCATTTGTAAATGAGACTATCGCTAACCTTCATGAGATCGATGCTTACAAGATCGAAGATTCGATCTACGACAAGCTTGCTGATATCGATGATACGTATCGAAAAGTCGCTGTAAAATCGACATTCCTGTCTTCGCTCGTTAATCCGTCCACGAGACTTTTTAACGGAACGATCTACGCGATGGTCGCGTTGTTCGGTTCTTTCATAGCGATCAAAGACGGCATAACGGTAGGTGAACTTACGAGCCTTCTTACATATGCAACGACTTATATGAAGCCGATCAATGAGATCTCAGGAGTATTCTCGGAGCTTTCAGACTCGCTTGCTTGCGCTTCGCGTGTTTTCGAATACTTGGACGAAAAAGAGACCGAAAAGCTCGATAAAGAGACTACAGTTGAGTTCAGCGGAGATATCGAGCTTAAAGATCTCGTATTCTCTTATGACGGCAAGCGCAATGTTATAGACGGCATGAACTTAAGTATCCCGTCAGGCACCAAGGTTGCTATCGTCGGTCCTACCGGATGCGGTAAGACTACACTCATCAATCTCCTCATGAGATTCTATGAGCCGACAGCAGGCGGTATCTACGTTGGCGGCAATCCGATATCTTCCATATCAAAAAACAGTCTCAGATCTCATGTCGGTATGGTCCCTCAGGATACATGGTTTAAGACATCAACCATCAAGCGCAATATCCTGTATGGTGTTCACGATAAGGAAGTATCAGACGAAGAGATCGTAAAGACGGCCAAACTTATCGGTTCGCATTCATTCATCAGGAACCTTCCGAATAAGTATGAAGAGGTGATCACGAGTAAGAGGGAAGACATCTCTAACGGTCAGAGGCAGCTTCTGAGCATCAACCGCGCTTTTATGAGCGATCCTGAGATCCTGATCCTTGACGAAGCTACATCTTCAGTCGATGCCATTACCGAAAACAAGATAACTTCTGCCGTACGAGTCCTCTGCGAAGGCAGGACATCGATCATCATCGCGCACAGATTGTCTACCATCATAGATGCCGATCTTATTGTCGTTATGGAAAAAGGCAAGATAATCGAGCTTGGTAATCACAGTCAGCTCGTTCATCAGGGCGGGTTCTATTCTAAATTATACGAATCATTTATCAATTAAATCTCACGCAACTCGAAAATAGTTGCTGCTATTACTTACTTATGAAAGTTGCTTTTGAGCCTTTGTTATTCTACAATTTCAGAGTAAATGAAGGAGGATCACTATGGCAACTTTATGTAAGAATTGCGGATATCCGTTAGTCTTCGATCCTAAGGGCGGCCTTCTCGAATGTGAAGCTTGCGGCAGCTCTTTTAAGGCTGAAGATATCGAGGCAGATGAGAAAGAATTCAGACAGGATGAAAAAGTCGAGTCGATGGAGGATATCTATCAGGCTAAAGACGCTGATTTCTATGATTGTTATATCTATACCTGCAGCCACTGCGGCGGCGAGATCATAGTTAACGGTACGGAAGCTTCTTCGACTTGTATCTATTGCGGTAATTCGAATGTCGTATTCAGCAGGGTATCAAGAGAGAAAAAGCCTGATGTGATCATACCGTTTTCGATCAGCAAGGAAGATGCCATCAAGGAGATCCATAAGAAGATCGACAAGGGCATCTTTATCCCTAAGGAAGTCAAGAATTTTAAGCCGGAGAACATACGCGGCATCTATATCCCGTATTGGATCATGAATGTCAAGCATTCTGATGCAATGCTCATCAGATCTACCGTTAAGAGCGGCAAATCGTCAACGACTATATACAGCGGCAGAGCAGGATCCATCGAACTTAAGAACTTCCCGTTGGATGCTTCACAGATGTTGTCCGATGAGAGCAGCGGAAGACTCGAGCCGTATAATCTTACGGCACTTAAGCCTTTTGACGAAGATTATCTCCTTGGATTCTATTCGAATATATCGGATGTTACTTTCGGTGACCTGAGCAAAGCTGCAAATCTCAGGACTTCAGAGTATTTCAATAATGAAGTAATGAAAGATGTTCCGGGCAGTAATAAGAAGGTCGTATCATCTAATCCTTCTACTGCGATCGATTACAATTCCTTAAGATATGCGATGCTTCCGGCCTGGTTCGTAACATTTACCTATAAGGGAAAACACAATACGATCCTCGTAAACGGTTCAACCGGTAAGGTAGTATGCGGTCTTCCTTGGAACAAACCGCTGTTCTACAGCCTTATGATGGTAGCAGGAGCGGTATTTACGGCGATCTCGTCATTCCCGATGTATGCTTCGCTCGAATTTCTGTTAAATTCAAGTTCGAGAAGCAGTAGCAGCAGTAACGGAAACGGCAAGATCATAGGCGTTATCATTGCAGGTGCGATCGCAATGATGGTATTCGGCATCAAGAAGATCGTTAAGGTGACCAAGAATATAGAGCGTACCCAATCGACCGATATATTCAATTTTGTAAAGAAAAGGCAGGGCTGACGATATGATGTTTTTTTCGATAATACTTGCAAGCGGTCTCGGATTCGGGCTATCGCTCTTGATATTCGGATCTCTGCTTGATAAGTCCAACAACCTGGGCGATAACTATGCCGATATGTCTTATTACGGAGCCCGATTGAACCTTATCTTTAAACAGAACAGACTCAAAGGTGACAGGGAAAAGACTGTAAGATCGTACAGCAGGACCCTCACACAGGGTATGAGACTGCCGTCTAACGATAAGCCGGTACATAAGCTTACAAAAAAAGAGCTCGATTACATTTACGATAACAAGCAATGATGCTTGACATAAAGACTGAAGATTTGTTATTTTATTTGTATATTTGAAACGCATTGATAAGGATCAGTACTTTGATCTTCTGATCGCGCAGAGAGTTGCCGGCAGGTGTAAGGCAACGGATCGAGATCTTGGGAACTCACCTTTGAGCGGCTGAGCAGAACACTTTTGTTAGTAGGTTCAGACGGAGGTTCACCGTTAACATGAACAGGATATCAGGTCAGGACCTTGTATCCGCAGAGCGCATCCAATGACGGATGAATTAGAGTGGTACCGCGAACGCCCCTTCGTCTCTAAGTGAGATGGAGGGGCTTTTTGTTTGGAGGTATCGAAAATGAATTATCAAAAGTACAGACGTATGCCGGAGATCGTCTTGAAGGATCGCAAATGGCCGTCGAACAAGATCACAAAGGC
>CADCPU010000425.1 GCA_902803365.1 Oscillospiraceae bacterium | reverse complement strand
TATCTTCGAAGCAAGTTCCTTTACTGCCAAAGGATCGCTTACGTCAACCTTAAAGACGGTTATCCCCTCTTCTTCCATCTTCTTTGCAGAAGATTCATCGGATGCAAAGAGCGCAGTTACTTCATAACCTTCGGATCTGAACTTACGTGAGATCGCAGCGCCAATGCCGCGTGTTCCGCCTGATATCAATACATGAGCCATATGTTTTTCCTCCGTTTGGATTATAACATTATTTGTAAATATCGCATTCTAATATTAAAATTGTCTCTAGTATGATCGAAAAGAGGCAATTACATATGATCGAAGAAGATAACAATATAAACGACGAACTCCTTAACGAAGAAGAAGAGATAAAGAAAGCCGAGGAGCTCCTCTCCGCTTCCAGGAGCAAGAGAAAAAAGATGCTCGAAGGAAAACCCGAGGCTGAACCTAAGCCAAAGAAAGACACCAAGTTTTCCGCTCTGAT
Source organism: Oscillospiraceae bacterium (assembly GCA_902803365.1). Next base: position 9,880 of record CADCPU010000425.1, on the reverse strand, counting down.
CGACAGATGCAAGTCTAATCCTGTTATACCGGTATCATTTATCGCAGCAGCTGCAGTACTGGTCTTCGGTATCATCTACTTCAGTTCGATAGTATTCACGATCGATTCACTCGGTTTCACATATCAGGAACTCCAGGCAAACTATAAGAGCACGAGCATTTACGAAGGTCTTTTCAAGGACTTTGATTGTGATCTTCCGAATATAACATATAACAACGAAGGCGCAGAGAGCGAGCATAAGGACAAGCTCAATTTCTTTGCTGCCCAGGTACCGAACAAGTTCACGGATTCCGTCATCGTCGTTCAAGGCAGTACCCGAAAGACAGATGATAAGGTCGTAGCTTTGCGCTTTTTGTATGAAAATACCGCCCCCGGTGGTGAGGACGGTACCGATAAACTTTTCTATTACTACAAGCTCGTAATGAACTCCGTATTCACGGATCTTGATGAGACTACGATCGATAATATGCTTACCAAAGCAGCAAGTTCCGAAGGCTTTCAGATCAGCGGAGATATCGCCTACAGATTCTCGACTCAGTCCATCAACGGAGCTTCATACTTCATACTCGACTTTGCACCGGCAAGCGAGTACGAGCAATTTTCCTGATCAACCTCTTGTAGCGGAAGGTTCAGTCTCGTTGAAAGAAGGAACCATCTCAGCAGGCTCTGTTGTCTCAGGTGCCTGAGCTTCCTGCTGCTCAACAGGCTGAGCAAGCTCGCCGAAGTCAACATTGAGAGGCAGATAATTGAGGATAGATACGTACTTATCCTGAAGAGATACTGAATCGTAGATATCCTTCTCGGATACGAGCTGATTGTTCCTGTAAGGAAGTTCGATAGCCGCATAGCTTACACCCCAGATCAAGAGGGCAAGTACGATCATATGAAACAAGAGCAAAGGTGTTAATGCCGATGAGAAGAGTGCGCCGCGAAGTCCCTGGCCGCTCTTCATTTTTTTCGCGTCCGAAGAGATAAACTCCTGAACCTTAAAGCCCTTTGAATCGATCTTGTTCAAGATCTTCTCGAGCATCGAATTCCTCGTATATTCGTCCAGCGAACGCTCCTTTGCAACAAGTCCTTCAGGAAGCTCGAACCTCTCAACAGTCTCGTTTGCATTCTTAAGAAGGATATCACCGAATACATAAAGGACTTCTTCACCCGGGATCGACTGACGCTGCTGGAACACTTCAACGTAAGTCTGGATTATCGCCTGCTCTGTCCTTGTCGTCTCTTTACAGATACCGTATACGGACGGATAGACCATCTCGATCGTCTCATAGTAGAAATCACTTATATTTTCTCTGTCGAGTCTCTTACTCCACATTTCCATCTTCGTTACCTCCCTTTGCAGGATTCATATTGCCCGTAAGGATATCATCTGCTCTTCTTGATGCGCTCGAAAACGGATAAAGGAATCCGATGATGGCGATGATCACCGTAGAAGCCAAGAGGATAACAGATGTGTATTTATTGGGGAAAGATATAGACATCGTAAGAACAGGTGTGAAGATGAGCACTGCAAAGAGGAATGTAACCTCACATGATCTTCTGATGTTGAACCTGATCCTGTCCTTCGCGAGAAGGTGCACGATGTAAAGATATGTATAATCATGGACTCCGAGGCTGATACCGAAGAGTGCACAAGTGATAACAAGTACCTTAGCAGTCGGGATAAGAGCAAAGAGCGCAAGACCCAGGACAACAGCACCTGATGACAGGAGGATCCTGACCTTGGATGTAAGAGCCGAAGCCATGCTCTTCTTGATGATCTCTACCGCAAAGCAAGCAACGAATGCACAGAGCAGATAGTAGAACGCAGCAGTAGGAACCGAGATTCCGACGTTTCCGAGATAATTCGGTACGAATCCGATCATAAAAGCGAATACAAAACCGAGGATAAAGAAGCCGGACATGAGGAGCTTACCCGTAAACTTATCTGTCAATGATTCCATCCAGATATTTACAGGGAGATATGACTCCTTAACAGGCTGATTGTTTCTCATGAAGTAAGTCATCGCAAATGCCGTAAGGATAAGGCAAGCACCGCTTACGATCATTACGACGAGGATACCGAATCTCTCAAGGAAGATACCTGAGATAACTGTTCCGACTGAGATACCGAGGAAGTAAGATACGCTCTGGATCTTGTGGACCGTCATATCGTCATATCCTTCATATCTCGTTCTTGCGGCATTAGTCCTGTAATCTCTCAGATAGTCATTTGCCATACCTGTGCAAAGAGCGATAGGAAGCATGAATGCTACAAGGAGATAAGGGATATTGAGTATTCCCGCAAGAATGGAGAATACATATGACAATGCCATGGATGCAAGTAGTGCAACCTTGGAAGTGAGCTTATCCTTGATGCTCTTCCTGATACCCATAAAGCCGAAGAATCCGACTGCATAAAGGAAGAGCGCTGCTGCGATTATTCCGTATACGGCATATGTGTTGACGTCCGTAAGAGATTTCTTAAGATAAGTCGCTACTACGACCGGCTGCATAACTGCAGAGAATGCAAAGAAGAACGATACAAACTTGCAGGCATCCTTGCCGTACATGATGATAACAGGAACGTTACTCTTGATACCTCTGCTCAATGTAGAGATAAGAAGATTGAATTCATAGATGATAATGCCTGCGGATACTGCGATCGAGAAGATCGTGAACATCCAGCTCAAGGACATTCCGTTTACCGTACTCTCAAAATCGGATGCAGGCATCCTGATCTCAAGGATACCGCCTACAGTGTTCTGAGCACTGATGATAGGAGCTATGGCACATACATAAGATACGCCGCCTTCTGTCCTTGTGGTAAGTGTAACCTGCTGGAGCTGGAAGCAGTCATTATATGCCGCACTTGTCTTTTCGGATACACCGGATAATGTATATTCGCCGATCTCCTTAGTTTCCTGTGAAGTATAAAGTCTAAGGAAGGAATTGCCGGCCTTGGTATAGATGTCAGTTATGTATTCCTTGCCGTCATCATATGTGTATACAGGCAAAGGATAGTTCATATTCTCTGCGATATTAACATGGCTCAAAGCCACTGCCGATGATACCGCTACAGACTTCATCATCTCGCTTCTTTCTACCTTCAGTGCCTTAACATATGTCGAGGACAATGCGCGGCTCATTACGAAGAGTACGACGAGAACGATAACGAAGCAGTATCCGATAGTTGCATAGATCGTCTTCTGCTGTTCGCGCTTTCTGCGCTCTGCTGATGTTCTGCTTGCCATATCAGACACCTCCCTTCCTGCTTCTCATGAGAAGCTTCGGGATAAAGAGCTGAATGATGAAGAAAACAACACCTGCAGCACTCGAGATGATAACAGCCTTCAAGATCCTGTTCTCACTCTCATTACCGAGTTTTCTGAGCGAATCGAATGTGCACTTGTATTCGAAAACAGCTACGCACTTGCCCGTATTATCAGCGATCGGAACAAGTACGGATTCGGAATCGGCATTCACCGTTGTGTATATGCTGTTGTCTGCAGAGAGCCATTCGGAAATGGATCTGTTTACAACTTCAAATTCAGTCTTGTCATCTGAAAAAGTAAGGAGTGAGAGTTCTCCGCCCTGATAGAGGAAAAGAGCGTAATCTTCTTTGGAATAACTCTCCCCTGATGTATCTGCCAGCATGAGATCGAATACCACCTGGTACTTCTCGACCGCAGCCTGCGTATTCTCAACTATCTCATCACCGGATACAGTCTTCTGGACAACATCGCAGACCGCCTGCATCTTATCATCCGTAATGCCTCTGTATTCTTCCTCGAACTTAAGTCTCATATGATGTACCGCAAAAGAGACCGATACAACGGCCAAGATAAGTGCGATAACGATGAGGACTATCGCACGAACGATGCGATTGACAACGTCGTTTTCACCATTCGGGTGTCCCAAACTGACATCAGACATAATTCCTACTCCTAATCTCGATATTATAATTCACAATAAATTATATATTAAAAACAGGAATTCATGTTTCGTTTGTTTATCATTACCTTTACAATGCCTCACTCTTCCGCGGCATTATCATCGAAATAGATAAGGCCATACTGGATGAATGAGTAATCAGAGATCATGCGTGCAGTCTTTTCGGGAAGCGTTGAATAATCAGTATGAGGATTGCCTTCCTTGTCATAAACAGCGATCGAACTGATGGCAGAGATCTCATCCTCGAGGACGCGCAGACAAGCCCTGGAAGCAGGCGATTTGATACCTGCGAGATCGAGTACGTCCTGACCCAGGAAATTAGGCGATGTGATGCCGTCTTCTCCGATGGAATCACCAAGATCATAGTTAGCCCATACAAAGTAAGATGTGTTATAAAGTTCGACAGAATCTTCGATCGTGATCGTGCTTAAGCTCGTACCGAGCATCTCGTCATAAAAGCCCGCCTCCATTGTAGGAAGATGATCTCCAAAGAACACAACAATTGTAGGCTCATCACTCTGCTTAAGGTATTCGATGAGATATGCAAGAGCATCATCCGATTCACGGAGAAGTGATACATAATTCTCGGCATAAGTATAGTGAGAACCGTCTTCCTTGAGGACGTTATTGATCTTTATATCGTATGCCATATTGTCGTAACGCGCAGAGAAATCAGCGTGATTCTGCATCGTGACACAGAACAGGAAGAGCGGATCTTCAGACTGCTCATAGATATCAGTGATCTTATGGAAAGTCTCCTTATCGGAGATATATCTTCTTACGTATTCGCAGTTCTCCTGATCGAAGTCATCTCTCGTATAGAACTCCTGGAATCCGAGGAGCGGATACTTCGCTCTCCTCTCCCACCAGTCGCCGTCAAAGGAGTGGAGCGCAACTGTCCTGTAGCCTTCCTGGGCAAACAGATAAGGCAAAGCTTCAGTCTCGTGATTTACATAGAAGGTATAGACTGAAGAACCCGGCAGGAGCGAACTCATGGAATATCCCGTAAGGAATTCAAATTCGGAATTACATGTACCGCCTCCGAAGATACTTACGGCAAGAGATCCGTCTCTCGTGCCGGAAACGAGTTCATCATAGTAAGGTGTCTGAGGCTCGGATGTCTCAAGTTCTCTTATGCTGTCAAAATCACAATAAGCTTCGCTCATGATTGCAATGACATTAGGCTTTACCTTGGACTTGGAAGTCTTCTTATCCAGTCCGATATTGTGGACCATATCCTCATACTGGTACATAAGCTGATTGGTCGCTTCAGGAGAGTTGTTCTCACTTCCTCTCGCACCCATATTATTGAGGTGGAAAAGGAATGCCAGATACGTACCGTTCTCGTTATAGCTCTGGAACGGAGGATATACGTCATAGTAGATCTTAAGTCTGTCGAGCATCTTTGTATTAAGGACAAATCCGAACATGACAACAGCAATTGTAGATACGGCCAGAGCAAGGAGTGACAATCTCATCTTGCACATCTTGTATCTCGGATTTGCCGTAAGTCTGATGAAGCATACGAGAGCCACCATGAAAGCGATACTTACGACAAAGTTAGGGGTAACGTGGAAATAGTATGTCGATCCCGTCTTGACCGCAATACCTGCAGATCTGAGATCCCAAGGCATGAACGAGTCGCCTCTCATGACCATCTTGACATGGTTCGTATATGCAAGGAGCGCAAACACAAAGGACGTAGCGATCGCAGATATCGTAGACAGACCCGTAAGCATATAGAGCAGGAAATATACCGCTCCGATGACGATAAGACCCATGATCAACGTGACCCAGTGCTTTACAGTCTGAGGTCCGAAGATCCTTATAAGACCGTTACTCTCGATATTGAGCATCTCTGCAAGCAAAAGGATCATAAACGGCAATCCGAAAGCCTTGACAGCTTCCCTGCCGAGCGTCCTGTTCATGATCTTACCGTTGAACAGCAGCGCAACAAAGGCAGCAAATACTACAAAATGAACAGCTGCATATATATAGTTCGTCATCTTGTAGTAGTATGCGATATTAACGACGCTGGAGATACCGATACCGTGATCGTTCGATATCTCAGGCTGGATATAGTCGGTATCCTCGTCGATCGAGAGTTCCTCATCCACCGGAGCATCATCGGAAAAGTCAGAAAGCCAGAGTTTCTGGTGAGATTTGAGCGTCAATCTGCTCTTCTTGTCCATACCGCTCATATCGAACGTAAGCATATATGTATCACCCGATGTGAGCTTTAAGTCATCACAGTCTACGGCGATATAAGAACGGTTTGCATTGTAGAGGAAAAAATCCGTATTAAAGATCTCATTTCCGTCTTTATCGGTTATCTTGAGATTAGCCTTATCAGAACTCTTGAGCCTGCTGTTATCAGGGTCCGCCAGGATCCTTAAAGATCTGAGAGTACTCTCGTTAGCCTCAAAAGACTGAGAGAAATTACTTCCCTTTGACAGCGTGGTATACCTGTATGATTCAGGCTCATAATTCAAATAGACCTTGTTTGACGAAAAACAATCGAAAAAAGTGATGAACATCGCAAGAAAGACCACAGCAATAATGATCTGATAGACTTTCTTATTCATCAGAGCACCGTCAACCTTCTTAACGACACCAAATATCTTCCTGAAAATATCCTTAACCTTATCCATAATTCTCCCTGATCCGTTTACTGATTCATACTAATTATAATATATGTGTCAATCCGGGCATCTAGTTAACCGCCACAAATTCTTTATTGCAAATCCCGTCATATTTGTAAATGTACTAACTTGATTTTCGAGCACATAAAAAGGGTCCGCAGAACAGGAACCCCGTCCAACGGACCTTAAGAAAAATATGTAGGAAAAGGATCATTTCTCAGGTACGCGCATACATCTGACCGCATTTAATATCGCGATAACGAGTACGCCGACATCTCCGAAAACAGCCGCTCTCATACCGACCAGCCCTAATGCACCGAGTATCATGATGCCGATCTTGACAACAAGCGAGAAGATTATGTTCTGCTTTACGATACCGAGAGTCTTTCTCGCGATCCTTACTGCAACAGGAAGTTTTCTTAAGTCATCATCCATCAGGACAACATCGGCAGCTTCGATAGCAGCATCAGAACCGAGAGCTCCCATCGCAATACCGACATCTGCTCTGGTAAGTACAGGAGCATCGTTGATACCGTCTCCGGCAAATGCGGTCTTTGTACCGCCTTCAAGGATCTTCTCAAGCTGTTCGACCTTATCGGCAGGAAGAAGTCCTGCATGATATTCGTCCACACCCGCTTCAGAAGCAACTTTGGCAGCTACGCTCTCATTATCTCCCGTGAGCATTACGACCTTATTGACGCCCGCCTTCTTAAGGCTTGCTATCGCATCTTTCGAACCCGGCTTCATCGTGTCATTAATTACGATATGTCCCATATATTCGCTGCCGCATGCAATGTGAACGACTGTACCCGGCAGATGACATTCGTGATATTCCGCGCTTACGTCTTCCATGAGTTTGCCGTTGCCGACATAGTATGTCTTACCGTCAATGACAGCTCTTATTCCCTTGCCTGCCAATTCCTCGACTTCGCCCAAGCGCGAAGGTTCGATGTGACCAAGATGTGCTCTGACTATGGATTCCGCCACAGGGTGATTAGACCTGCTCTCTGCAAGAGCGGCGATATCAAGGAGTTCGTCACTGCTGACTTCATTAGGATGGATCGCATCAACTCCAAAGGTGCCCATTGTGATCGTTCCGGTCTTATCAAGTACAACAGTTTTAATATCTGCCAGATCCTCAAGGTAGTTGCTGCCCTTGATAAGGATACCTTTCCTCGATGCTGCTCCGATACCGCCGAAAAAGCTCAACGGCACCGATACAACAAGTGCACAAGGACACGATACTACGAGGAATATAAGTCCGCGGTATATGCTGTCAGATATGCTCTGATCCGTAAAAAAGATGCAGATCAGAATGATGATAACAGCTGCTGCCACAACAGCCGGCGTATATACACGTGCAAACTTGGTAATGAATTTCTCCGATCTTGCCTTCTTATCAGTGCTGTTCTCGACAAGTTCCATGATCTTGGAAACAGTACTGTCCTCATATGCTGCAGTGGTCCTGATCTTTATAACATTGGTGAGATTGATGCTGCCCGAATAGACGTTGTCACTTACACCCTTATCCTGCGGAAGGCTCTCGCCCGTAAGCGCCGCAGAATTGACAGAGGTCTTGCCTTCTTCGATAACACCGTCGATCGGGATCTTCTCACCCGGCTTAACAAGAACGATCTCCCCTACTTCCACTTCATACGGATCGACCTCTTCTTCGACTCCGTCTCTCAAGACGACTGCCGTATCAGGACAGATATCCATAAGATCAGAAATAGATTTACGACTTTTGCCTACTGCAATGCTCTGGAAGAGTTCTCCGACCTGATAGAACAACATAACCGCTGTTGCCTCAGGATATTCACCTACAATGAAAGCTCCGACTGTCGCGATCATCATAAGGAACTCCTCATCAAAGAGCTTACCCTTAAAGATCTTCTTTACTGCATTTACTACTATGTCCCATCCTACGATCAGGTAAGGCACAAGATAAAGCGCCAGAGCGATCCATCTGCTCTCCGCTATATCCTCAGGAAGGAAATGAAGTCCCGCCAAAAGGACAGCAGCGATTATTATCCTGATCAGTATCTTCTTCTGTTTCTTACTCAAACGATCACACCCTTATCCGTAAGACGGGCCGCCGTTATCAGGCGACCCGCTGTAAATTAATTAACGAACGATCTTGCAGTCAGGCTCTACATCAGTGATAGCCTTCTGTGCCATATCGATGATCTCATTAAACTTCTCATCATCAGCATCAATGATCATCTTCTGTGCCATAAAATTAATCGTTACTTTGTTTACTCCGGGAAGCTTTGCAACTGCGGCCTCCATCTTTGCAGCGCAATTAGCGCAATCAAGTTCTTCAAGCTTAAAAGATTTCTTCATGGTATCAATTCTCCTTCTCTACTACGTGTTCAAATCCCTGGGATATGATCTGATATACATGATCATCAGACAAGAAATAGATCATTGTCTTTCCCTCACGTCTGTTACCGACGAGATTATTCTGCTTTAAGATCTTAAGCTGGTGAGATATTGCAGACTGCTGCATATCCAAAAGATCTGATATGGCATTGACGCTCATCTCGCTTTTAAAAAGTGCGAAAAGGATCTTCATCCTTGTCGTATCTCCGAATACCTTAAACAGATCAGCAATATCGCAGAGCAAAACATCATTCGGCATATCCTGCAAAGTCTTGATCATTTCTTTAGCCTTGTCGTGATTACAGCTCATATGAACCTCCATTTATATGAACACTCATTCATATGTTTTATAATTCATATGATACTCCGTTTTTGGGATTTGTCCACCCCTTTTTCGAAAAAAATCAAGTTATATCAATGGAACATATCTCGCAGACGCTCGCGAGCCTGAACGGCATAGTCCAGATACCCGCACCGGAAGATACGATAACGGCAGGCGCTTCGGGATTCTCACGGTAATAACCGTAGTCGACCTTATACATCGCCTGCGTAACGAGATTGGCAGGAAACATCTGACCGTGATGCGTATGACCGCAAAGAATGAGTTCATACTTATCGTCATATTCGTCAATATACTTCGGATTATGATCAAGAACGATGACCGGAAGCTTATAGTCATGAGTCTTCTCAAGCTCCTCGAGCCTGCATCTTATGGTATCTGCATCAAATCCGCCCATAGGCTCGGGATCTATACGTCCAAGCACTACAAAACGATCGTCGACATTCTCGAACTCATCATTTAAGAGCCTGATACCGCAGCGCTCTATAAACGCCGCCATCTCACCGTACGTATCACCTGCATCGTGATTACCGAGACAGCAATAGATACCATAACGGGACTTAATGCTCTTAAT
>CADCPU010000424.1 GCA_902803365.1 Oscillospiraceae bacterium | reverse complement strand
AGGAAGATAAGGAGAAGGAACAGGATTAATGGCAAGATTCGATTGCGTTTTATATGACTTTGACGGCACTTTGGCCGACTCGGTCCCCTTGATCATAAAAAATCAGGTCATGGCTTATGAGAAAGTCCTCGGCAGATGCGACAGGACTGAGGAAGACCTTAAGAGCTTTATAGGGCGTCCTCTCGTCGATACATTCGCGATGCATGATCCGGACACGGCTCAAAAACTCCTGGAGGCATATCTCGAGATAAATATCAAGCTTTTGAACGACGGCAGCCTCGCTCTCTTTGACGGTGTCAGGGAAGAACTGCAGGAACTTAAGAAAGCCGGTATAAAGCAGGGAATAGTCTCATCAAAGAGACGTGAATCGCTCGATATATCATTGAGGAATATGGAACTTACGGACTTTTTTGATGTTCTCATAACCAAAGAGGATACAAAAGAGCATAAGCCGGATCCTGAACCGATCAAAAAATGTTCCGATATCCTGGGTATCCCCGTAGACAGGATGATGTACGTCGGTGACGCCAAGGTCGACATCGAGTGCGCAAAGAACACCGGATGTGCTTCGGTCTTTGTTGACTGGAGTCTGATGGACAAGGAGATGATCCTTAAATTGTCTCCTGATTATATTATCAAGGAAATGAGAGAGCTTTCTTGCATTATTTTCGATGGCGAATTATAATGTGTAGTGCTTTTTTCAGAATATAAATAAGGAAGGTTTGACTCATGGCAAACTCAGGGAAGGTAAGCAAGGGGCTTACATACAAGACTAAGAGCAAGTTAATATTCGGTATTGTTGTTGCTCTTTTGATACTTATCGTAGGCGGATATTTCGTCTACATCTCGGGCATCGCGACCAAGATCATTCCGGCTGTTCGTGTAGAACAGACTGTTGATGGCGCTACCAGAACGGTAGGCAAGGCTTATGTTCCCGAACTTAACTACTATCGTAATCAGATCCTCTCAATGTACTCCATGTACGGATTTGACGTCGGAGAAGAGTACCTCAACACAATTGACGAGGAATCCGGCAAGACAAACGGCGAGGTCATCTACGATAACGCAGCAGAACAGCTCGCAAGCGTAATGCTCGTTAACGAGAAGGCTAAGAAGGATGCTCAGTTCGTTACAGGTTCTGACAGATATGCTCAGGCTCAGATCGATCTTATGGAGACCAGAGCATCAAGCAACAATTTTCCTTCGATCAACGCTTACCTTGCTGCGATCTACGGCACAGGTATGTCAACATCCACTTTCAGAGATATCGTCGCAGCTCAGGAGATCTCACAGGAATACCAGGAGTACCTCAAGCAGTTCGCTCTCGCTCCTACACAGGAAGAGCTTCAGGCTGCATTTGATGAGAATACTAACGGCTATGCTTCCGTTAACTTCAACGGCTATCTCTTCAGCTTCGAGGAGTTTGAAGGCGATAAGGCTAAGGAAGCAGCTGAGGCAGTATGCAAGGCAGCTAAGGATTCCGATTCTTTCAGCCAGGCAGTCATCGATCAGATCGGTGCAGATGCGGCTGAGGCTGCAGGTTTCACGGTAGAATCAAACAGCTCTTACTATTCCGCAGTATCCAAGAGCAGCATCAACGGTGAGGCATTCCCTGAAGGTCTCGAAGAGTTCGCTTTCAACCAGGACAACGTAGGTAAGGCTCAGGTATTCGAGATGAAGGACAAGGGCTGGTACGTAGCTTACCTTTCCAAGCTCGATGACAAGACAGAACCAAGCTACTCATACAGAGCACTCGTTCTTGAGAACTCCGTTGCTTCTGAAGAGGGCGCTAAGGCAGATAAGATCCTCCTTGAGTGCGATAAGCTCGAGAAGAAGGCTCAGCAGATCCAGAACGGCATCACAGATGAGTATTCATTCGTAAAGGCTGTTAAGGAAAATACTGATGACTACGATGCGATCACAACCGGCGGTTACACAAAGGGTGTTTCCGGTGAACAGTTCCAGAACGACAGCGGTCTTGAAGTTGTCGGCGGCACAGATCAGTTCGGTGCATGGCTCACGGATCCTGCAAGACAGCACGGCGACATGATCATCATCAGAGAATCAGATAACTCAAAGGTTACTCTTTACTACTTCGATGAAGCTGTTCCTGCATGGCAGGTGACTGCAGGTGATGAGATCACCACGAGCAAGCTCAACGACTGGTCCGCAACGGCACTCAACCTTTCTAACACGGTTCCTTATGTTGCATACGATCTTGCTGACAAGCTTACGTATTACGCATCGGTCGGAAACTGATAAAGACTGATCATCGGGCATCTCCCGCAGGGGAGGTGCCCGATTTGTTTTCGGCAGAAAAAATATGTTGACAGACATTGACCTCACGAGTATAATCTTTTAATGCGTCATATTGTATTAGGGGAACTATGCCCTTTTTACTTGACGAAATCGGTTTTTTGTGTTATGCAACACCGATTGGAAGCACAGGCCGCTAGGAGACCCGTGTCTCTGAAGCAAAATAATCGAGAGGTGATGTGATAATGGTTCGTTCCATCAAACAGGGCAAGACAGAACGTATGTCCTATTCTCGTATCGACGAGGTTATCGAAGTACCGAATCTCATTGAAATCCAAAAGGATTCTTACGATTGGTTCATGAATGAGGGTATTTACGAAGTTTTCCAGGAGATCTCCCCAATTACTGACTCACAGGGACTGTGGGAAGTATGGTTCATGGGCAGAGAATTTGATTCCGAGAATCCTATCTGCGGATTGGATGAGTGTAAGGAGAAAGACAGCAACTACGCTGCTCCTCTGAGGATCAATCTCCGTTTGCGCAATACACAGACGGGTGAGATCAAGGATTCGCCTGCTTATGTAGGTGATTTCCCTATCATGACAGATCACGGTACTTTCATCATCAATGGTGCTGAACGAGTTATCATAAGCCAGATCGTTCGTTCTCCGGGAGCTTATTTCGGCACAGCCTACGGCAAACTCGGAAAACTTGAATATACATCACAGATCATCCCTAACAGAGGTGCATGGCTCGAACTCGAGGAAGATGAGAACGGCGTAATCAGCGTTCGTGTTGACCGCGCACGTAAGTTCCCGCTTACTATTTTCCTCCGTGCCCTCGGTATGAATACAAATGAAGAGATCCTCGAAGTGTTCGGCGACGAGGAAGGTCTTCGTGTGACAATGGAGAAGGATGCTTGCAAGAACAGAGCTGATTCCCTCGCTGAGTTCTACAAGAAGGTCCGTCCGGGTGAGCCTGTAAGCGTTGAGGCTGCAGAGAACCATTTGAATGCACTTTTCTTTGATTCAAGAAGATATGACCTCGCAAGAGTAGGTATCTATAAGATCAATAAGAAGCTCAGCCTTGCTGCACGTATCGCAGGTCACAAGGCAGCTCAGGATGTTGTAACCGAAGACGGTGAGCTCCTCCTCAAGAAGGATGAGATCATCTCCAAGGAGAAGGCTATCGAGATCGAGGATGCAGGAATTTCCGCTATCTCCGTATACCCTATCAGTAAGATCGGTGATACGGTAATCATCTCCGAGCAGCCGCTCCGTGTTATCGGTAACGGCCGAGTTGATGCTATGAAGTTCATCGAAGCAAGCTTCGGTAAGAAGGACATCAAGGACTTCGACATCACACAGACAAAGATCAACGAGCGCGTAAGAGGCTCCGTTCTCCGTGAGATCATCAACGATATCCGTGAGAACTGCAAGAAGACTGAGTACGCTCAGAAGCTCACTATTGCTCTCAACGACAAGAAGAATGAGCTCATGCCTAAGAACCTCGTTGTAGACGATATCATCGCTATGGTTTCCTACTTCATCGGTCTCCGTTACCACGTAGGAAGCGTAGACAACATCGACCACTTGGGTAACCGTCGTATCCGTTCCGTAGGTGAACTCCTCCAGAACCAGATGCGTCAGGGTATGGCACGTGTCGAGAAGAACGTTCGTGAGAGAATGGCAGCTATCGACGAGAACGAGGCAGAGAAGGTAACAGCTCCGAGCCTTGTTAACACACGTCCTTTGAGCGCTTCCTTCAGAGAGTTCTTCGGTTCTTCACAGCTCTCCCAGTTCGGTGACCAGCAGAACCCTCTTGCTGAGCTTACTCACAAGAGAAGGCTCTCAGCTTTGGGACCTGGCGGTCTTTCAAGAGACCGTGCTTCCTTCGAAGTTCGAGACGTTCACTCTTCACACTATGGTCGTATGTGTCCTATCGAGACACCTGAAGGACCTAACATCGGTCTTATCACTTCACTTGCTACATATGCACGTGTAAACCGTTACGGCTTCATCGAGACTCCTTATCGTCGTTATGACAAGGAGAATGGTGTTGTAACACGTGAAGTCGAGTACATGACTGCTGACAGAGAGGATCTTTTTAATATCGCTCAGGCTAACGAGCCTTTGGATGCTGACGGACACTTTGTAGGTAAGAAGATCGTCTGCAGAGACCTCGATAAGTTCCTCGAGGTATCTCCTAACGAAGTCGACTACATGGACGTATCTCCTAAGCAGCTCGTTTCCGTTTCCACGAGCCTTATCCCGTTCCTCGGTAACGACGATGCTAACCGTGCTCTCATGGGCTCGAACATGCAGCGTCAGGCAGTACCTCTTATCAAGCCTGAAGCACCTATCATCGGT
>CADCPU010000423.1 GCA_902803365.1 Oscillospiraceae bacterium | reverse complement strand
GTGGGAGACGTGCAGATTGTTCAGGAAGTATTCGAACTTTTTGACGCCGACTTATGAGGACCTCAAGATCTATGCGACAGCGGATTATAGATCGACAGATGAGCAGGCAAAGCATGAGATAGCCTATAACATGACGGAATTGGTGGATATACTTTACGTTGAAAAATATCATGATAAGAAGACTGATGATTACTTAAGGAAGATGTGCGATGACATCAAGGATGGATACAGAGGACTCATAAGTGATGCCGATTGGCTCAGTGAGGAGACGAGAGAGGCTCTTTTGACAAAGCTTGAAAACATCGTCTACGTCACGGGTATCGATGCCAAGCGTCATGATCCGAACGACTATTTGGGCTTATGCGGTGATAACTGGTATGAGTTTTACAGGAACTACAATGCCAAGCATCTCACGGATGCACTCGGGGATATAACTGAGCCTCTCGACAGACATTCGCCGGGTATGGCGATGGCTGAGGTAAATGCATGCTACAGCCGCGCGAAGAATAATATAACCATTACGTGCGGGATAATGCAGGATCCGATCTTTGATATCAATGCGGATTATTGGACCAATCTCGGAGGCATAGGAATGGTAATAGGTCATGAGATGGGTCATGCTTTTGACAGCGACGGCATGGAGTTTGATATGAACGGACGATATGATCCGACGTGGATCGATGCCAAGGATATTGAGGCTTTGAAAGCGCGTAACGAAGAGGCGGTGCATTACTTCCAGGACAACTTTACGGTCTGTAATGTCTACCATGTAGACGGCGCGAAAACGCTCACTGAAAACTACGCTGATCTCGGCAGCATGGAGTGTATCGTATCAAGGACATCGACGCAGGAAGAACGGGAATTGCTCTTTACGAATTATGCGAAGATGTGGACAACGAAAACAACGAAAGCAATGCTGTTCGATCAGCTTGAGACTGATGAGCACAGCCCCAATTATCTGAGAGTCAATTCGATACTTTCGACGACCGATGCGTTCTATGAGACATACGGCGTAAAGGAGGGCGACGGCATGTATGTCGCACCCGATAAGCGCATCTCCAGATGGCATTGATGAGGTGTTATAAAAATGAGGATAATACTTAAAAATTCACTTAAAAACATATTCAAAAAGCCGTTCAGGACACTCCTTATGGCGGTGACGATCTTTATCTGCGTCTTTACCGCGCTCTTCTGCATTGATATGGCAAAATCGCTCGAGCGCCTGGTCGATCAGATGTATGGCAACATCGCTACTGCAGATATAATGATCGAGTCCAAAAGGCCGATCGAACTGCCTTCTGATCTTCCGGAGAACAAGACATTTGTGATGGGCGTCAATCGCGACAGGCTCATCAAAGAGATCCCGGGTGAACCCGCATTTGTTGATACCGAGGAATACAAGATCTTCGGTCTTGATCCGAAGCAGGCAAGTGAGATGGGCATCATCGATGACAGCGTGATAGGTGATGGTGAGGTCATCCTTAATAACAGATTCGCTGACAGCAACGGTTGGAAGATTGGCGACACGCTCGAGCTTCATGACAGAGCAGGTGAGAAGCACAGCTTCACGGTTAAGAATGTCATCACAGATAATGCGAATAATCCGCTCCTCAGAAGCGGCAACATCGCAGTAGTAAATGAGGCTTCAGGCAATATGCTCTCGTGCGGAGTCAGAGACAGCGAGATGATGTTCATCAAGCTTACTGACGAGACTAAGATCGACAGCGTGGTCGAGCAGCTCAAGGTCGATAATCCGAGGGCTGATGTCTCGACTCTTAAGATAAACGCAGAGGACCGTAAGGCTCTTGATGAGATCATGATGTTTATGTATATCGTGTTCGCGATCTCGTTCCTGCTCGTTATCTTTGTGACCATCTCGATCAGCGAGAGGATCGTAAGTGAGAGGATGGCATTTATCGGTACTCTCAGAAGTCTCGGAATGAGCATGAATAAGACAGGACTTATCCTTCTTCTCGAAAACTTCATCTACGCACTTCTCGGTGCGATCCCGGGTATCGTGACATATCTTCTTGTCAGGACTCCGATCATGGATACGATCATGCAGATTCAAACTGCAGACGGTCAGGTGATCAAGATCGAGGCTACACCTATATCGGCTTTGCTTGTAATTGTTGTATTCTTCGGTGCGATCTTAGTCGAGTGTGTGGTGCCGTTAAGAGCGATAATGAAGGCGCTCAAGATATCGATTAGAGATATCATCTTTGACAACAGAGATACCGAATATAAGTACAGCAAAAAGATGCTTATCGCAGGACTGGCGTTCCTTCTGATCTCTGTCGTATCGATCATCTTTTCAACGCATCTTGTTGCAGCTTTGATCTGTTTTGTTTCGCTCGTGTTTGCGCTTGCGCTACTCTTTCCGTGGGTGTTTAAAATATTAAGCAACCTATTGCGTAAACGTGACGGCAACGCAAAGTGGAAGCTTGCTATGACACAGGCATCTGCCAGGAAGAGTACGATCGGAAGCGGTGTCATGTGTGTCACTGCCGCGGCCCTCTGTGTGGTGATCTTCGCGGTCGCTGCGGCTCAGCTTGATTCGCTGGTGTATACGGAATACAACTACGACGTATCGGTCAATTGCAATTGTGATGCTTCGTACTTCTCGTTTATCGATTACATCGACGGAGTTACTGAAACGGAGCGCGTATATTCCTGTGAATTTAAACCGACATGCATCGGGGAGGAAGAGAGGGCAAAGGAGACCACGTTTTTCGGAATGCCGGACGGCGGTTATCAGATGTTCAACGAGCTTCTTGAT
>CADCPU010000422.1 GCA_902803365.1 Oscillospiraceae bacterium | reverse complement strand
GCGCAGGCGTTTTCGGCGTTTTTCGACAAAGTGGTACTTTTTGTCACTTTTTGTTCCGTTTTACCGCTTGCTCTCGTGCTATGCTGAATCAAAAGGCATTAAGGAGGTCGCTATGCACACGGTAAACATCAGGATTTCAACGCGCGATAGGTGTGCGCCGCTTACGGTAAACAAGCTTCTGAACACCATCCGCAATAGCGACGCGGTCCTTAAGCTTTTCTGGCCGCGTCTGGTAAAGGGCAGGGGCATAAAAGGTGAGAAAAGAGTCAGCGTAAAGATCAGCTCCGAGAATCTCGAATACCTGCGCGGCCTCAAAAAAGAGATAAGAAAGAAGTACGATATCTTTGTCTCATACACCAGGATCATCGCCGTTCTCATGAAGATATACCAAAACCCTGAAGAGCGCGTGGTAGTGAGCCTCAACGTGCATGGTTACAAGGCTTTGACGCCTGATTTCACGGACCGGCTCAGAGGTATATCGCGTCAGATCAGAGACGTTCTGCCGGACATCTTTCTGATACAGGAATTCAGAGCGGGCGAGGGGAATAAGTTCCTCAATATTCTCATGGCAGGTCTCGAAAAATTCTACACCCCGCTCTTTCCGCTGTCGTATCGTAAGCAGGATGATTACAACAACTGCATCTGCATGATCCTTGTCGGCAAGAACATCCAAAAGATCGATCCGCGAAGACTTAAGCACGAGAGCGACGGATACAGACTGAGATACAACTATGTGAGACTCGATGACTATGTATTCCTGAACACTTGGGCGCCGCAGATGTATAATGCCGATCAGGAACGTGTCGGCATGGCTGAAGCAATGTGGAAGGAGATCCTTGATACTGCCAAGACCTTCCGTGCGCAGAATTTTAAGTTCTTCCTCGCGGGAGACCTCAATGCTTCAGTCGGAGGCACTTATGAAGACAAGATACTTAAACTGAATTATTTGCTGACTGAGACAAAGACTCCGGAAGACCTCGCGATCCCGACCGGTCCGATCAACGTGCTCGATTATGCCTTCGTTAACAGAGAAGCTGCGCGTAGCAATAACATAAGTACCTCGATCCTGATCCCGTCGATCAAAGAGCAGGAGCTTTCGGATCACGAGGCACTGTTCACGACCATAACCGCAGTCCGCGGACGCTGTGTCTGAAACATCAGAGAAGGTCGCCGGGCCCGCTTATTACAAAAGGACAGATCCATGAAGAATGCGTCAAGGCCTGTAGCCGCCGTAAGGCGGTGCCGAAGGCAGCCTTGATGCGTTCGAGGCGGATCTGTACAAAGATCGTAAGCGGGCTCGGGACCTGAAGCAGATACGAAGAGTGTTATAATCGAATGAAAAGACAAGGGAAAAGAGGGAAAGATCATGGGCATTATCCTGACAGAAGCTACTAAGGAAGACATAGATGAACTCGTCCGAATGAGGATCGAGTATATGAAGGATGATTTCGGAAGCGTGAGCGCGGAAGAGAAGGCAGCGATGGAAAAGCAGCTGCCGGATTACTTCATCAGGAAGCTTGGCACGGAACTTGTTGCGTTCGTTGCAAAAGACGGCGACAGGATAGTATCGGTCGCGTATCTTCATATTATCGAGATGCCGGCCAATTCGATGCTTCTTAACGGCCTTTTCGGAGACGTTTTGAGCGTATATACCGAACCTGAATACAGAGGGCAGGGGCTTTGCACCAAGCTCATGAGAAATCTCATCGAATACGGCAGGAACAAAGGGCTTGGCAGGATCGATCTTAAGGCCACAGAACACGGATACCCTATCTATGCCAAAGTCGGCTTTGAAGATACAGAAGCAAGATACAAGCAGATGCGCCTTAAGTTTTGATATGAGTGAAGTTTCCTATAGCAGAAAGAACGATGAGATCGAGTGCGTTCATTACGTGGACTGCACTAAGGAGTACGCGCCGCACACGCACGCCAATCACCTGATAGTCGGGTATGTTGAGGACGGAAACGTTCTTATAGTTTTGGACGGTGAGAGTATCGTTTGCGGGAAGGGTGATGAATTTAAGATCGCCCCGAATGTTCTTCATGAGCTCAAGTCCGCGGACGGCAGGCCTTATTCGGTCATGGTGCTCTGCATCAGGACCGAGGCGAAGGCAGCCGACAGTTATCTGCAGGAACTTCAGGACACGATCCTTGAAAAGCCTGAGAACATCTACCTTGTTGAGGAGATGGCGAAGGATTCCAAGATCAGTCCTTACCATATGATCAGAAAGTTCAAGAAGGCTTTCGGGCTCACGCCACATCAGTTCCAGATCCAGTCGAAGGTTAGGAAGGCGCAGCGGCTTTTGGAGCAGAATAAAAGCATCGCCGATGTGACTTATGAGGCAGGTTTCTGCGATCAAAGCCACATGGACAGATGCTTTCAGAAGGTTTTGAATATGACTCCCGGACAGTATCAGGAGGCGATCAGCCCGACCGCGTCAGACGAGGGCGGGGAAGAACTTCGCGAACAGATATAGACCGTCCTTTCCTGCGTGAACTTCGTGGTTGACTGCGACCGGCATGATGGAGATCGTGCCCGGCTCATAAACGAGTTCATGACCGTCATTGATACAGACGCCGGAACCTGCGATGACTTCGTGAGTCTCAAGCTGCGTCTCGTGGATGTGGTCGCCGATCGCCTTCATGGGCGCGATGCGAACGAGGTGGTAACTGTACTGCCCGCCGGTCTCTTTGGAAGTTAAGATGTGCTTTAATGCCACGCCCTCGAAAACGGGGTGCTGCGACCAGGCGATCTCGTTAAAATCGATGGTCTTGTCAGGCAATCTGAGCTTGCCGTTGTCGAACTTTTCGAATGTGTTGTTATCCATTTTTGTTGTCCTCCTTGGATTTATGTCAGAATCATAGCAGTACTTTCCGTGAGGCTTATAGGATAAAATTGCGCACCTTCATCCTTGTGTTAGAATCGAAAACAACATTCATGACAGCACGGAGGATATCGGATATGAAAAAAGTAGCCGTGATCTGGTCAAGCCCGAATAAGGAAGGGCTGACCGCTTCAACGAAGGACCGATATATCGAGGGCCTGACCCAGCTCGAACGCTGACTCAAGCAGGCAGGAGATATGCCGAAGTACTTGAGACCGGATTCGATATGTATTACTGATAACAAATGGGCCGCCTGCAGTTAAGAGGCGGCCCTGTTAGTATTCTCTTATCCGTTTGCGTCGGAACTGTTTTGAACCTCGTCCTTAAAATCATAGACATCGGGCTCTTTTCCGACGTAGTAATAGATCTTGCCGTCAACATAGTCGACCTCATAATCGTAACTCATGTTGAACAGTTCGGCCAGAGTCTCATTAATCTTGTATTTGTTTGCGTCGGTCTTGATATTAGCAAGATGGAGATTTTCCGCTGCATACATGTCGGTGGTTATCCCGCCGAAGTGCCTGATGGTTCTGTCCGGATCGTTGCAGTTAAAGAAAACGCTGGTACTGTAATACTCGTCGTTAAGCTTGATAATAGTCCAGGACAAGTTGAAGTTGGTATATCCGTCAGCGTATGCTTCATCGTCGGTCGATGCCGCAGTTATCGCACTGACTCCCACTTGTGCCAAGAGATAGACATAGGCATCTGACATATTATCGCTGCTTCCGATGCGCTCTGTCAGCAATCTGTAAGTGGTGAGTATTGGGGAAGGATCCTTATATCCGTCTGTCTCAGGATCATAACCTCCGTCATTTTCCCAATCGTAAGCTACATTTGTCCCAAAATACTCATAGAGTGCGAGCGCATTGCCGAAGTCGTTATAGCCCTCGCGGCAGCAATTGTCCAAAATGGCTGTTACTGCGGCTTTGAATTCCTCGACCTTGGTCAGGTATTCTTCCTTAGGAAGCTCGTATTCGAGATGCGCCTTGCCTTCCTTCACCGAGCACTTTGAGGCATCGACGAACTTTACCAGCGGCATGAGCTCGGGCGCGATGGTATTCAAGATAGCGTCAAGGGTCTTCTGATCAGGGCAGTCAAATTCAGCTTCGCCTGCGAGTACTGCGTCGCAGAACGCGAAAAAGGCCGTTTTCGTGCCCTCGTCATACATGTCTTCGAAAAAGTCCGTATACACATGAGGATTGAGCTCGTGCGATACAGGAGCAGCCTCTTCGCCTGCGAGTTCGACCGGGGACGGGACCGGAGTTGCCGCAACAAAGTCGGACATATCGGCGTAATTGAAGGTCTCTTCTTTGCCGGTTTTTTCGGATGTGAATGTGATCACGTTGTTCTCGTAGTCGATCTCACAATAGAGGGAATCCGCAAGCGGGGCAAAGCGCTCGTCTTCCATATCGTATCTGCCGTTCTTGTTGAAGACATTATAGGAGAAGTTCAGGAACTGCATATCCCAATCGCCCTCCGCCTGACGCCTCTTATCGGACATACCGAAGTAGCGGAGCGTATCAGATCCGATACCGAATGTAGGATCGACATGATAGTATTTGCCGTCGATCATTACGGCGTTCCATTCGTGAGCATCTTCATCGTTCATGGCGCCGCACGATACGGCCTCTACGCCTGCCTGGTTAAGGAGGTAGGCATATGCGCCCGAGAAATCCTGGCAGATGCCGGTGTGCTCGGTCAGTGCGCCGTAAGGCCTGTGGGATTTATATGAATAGTCGTATGTATAGTTATCCTGGAAATACACATAGATAGCGAGGGCCTTCTCAAGATCCGTGTATCCGGACATACAGGTCTCGTCGAGGATACCGGTAACAAGTTCCTTGAACTCTTCGACCCTCTTCATATATTCATCGTGCGGGATCGTGTATTCGATATAAGCGATCGGTTCATCCTTGTCCATTCCTTGGCTCGTAACATAGTACTCGCCGAGAGGCATAAGGTCGCAAGCGATCCACCACATGTTTTCGAGGGTTCTTTCATCAGGACAATAGAACTTGTTCTCACCGTTTATTACTGCATCACAATAAGCACGGAATGCTTTCTCGGTCTCTCCGCCGAAATTCTCCTGATAGCACTTCGGGTAGACGCAGTTCTGGAATTCGTGCTTCATCGGTTCGTGCTTGGATGCGGAAACGGCGGAAGTCTCTGTTGTGGTCTCTTCGATCG
>CADCPU010000421.1 GCA_902803365.1 Oscillospiraceae bacterium | reverse complement strand
ATAACAGGAATGACTTCATTCGTTTGCGAGTCGGTCGACGGCCAGATCGAAGTCGATTTCAATATTGACGGAATCTATCATGCAGGCAAGACGATAGTTGTTTTCGAAGAGCTGTATTATAACGATGCAATTATTGTAATCCATGAGGATATAAATGATGAAGCACAGACTGTTTATGTTCCTTCGATCTATACTTACGCGAGCGTAAATAATCAGAAGGTATTCAGTGCTGAAGACAATATCAAGCTGATCGATAAGGTCGAGTATCAGAACCTCAAAGTCGGACAGCTGTACAAACTCAGAGGTCAGCAGATGACAACAGACGGAAATGAATTCCTGATCGACGGCAAGCCTGTGATATCTGAGATCGAATTCGTACCAGAGAAGAGCAGTGGAACGATCGATGTAGCTTTTGATTTCGATGCATCATCAGTGCTCGAAAACAAAGATATCGTAATCTTTGAGACTCTGACTTCAGAAGGTAATACGATAGTCGATCACAAAGATCCGAATAACAAGTCGCAGACCGTAAGCATCAAGGCAAAACCGTCAGAAACACCGACTGTAACTCCGATAGAGACTCCGCCCGTGAAGATGACCGACATTCCGAAGACCGGAGAATACGAGAGCCGCATGTCGATCATCGGAACGATCGGATTCCTGTCAGCCGGTCTGATATTAGGTTATGTATCAAAGAAAAAGAAAGAACGCTAAAAAGAACATTCGTTCAGGCGAGTGCAACATAAAGAAGGTGAGGTAAAAATATGAATATCGATATATCAATATTTTTCAAGAATGATGATTTGGATGAAATCAGAAATACAGATGAATACACAATAAAGCAAGAAGAAATATCTCAGGATGTGTTTTTCAATTATGAATCCGATACTGTAAATAATAATCTCATAAAATATATTATTAATATCTTATCAAGAAGATATCTTGATCAGTCAGATAGAATTGAAGTGCTGGCAGCATATGATTTGTATGCAAGTAATAAAAAACACAGGGACAGTATTTCATAAGACAGTACACGTTTTTGATTGATTATCACTGAAGGACGTCCGTAAGCGGTTAGACGTTTGCGGACGTTATTGAGTGATATAATTCCATATATACCATAAAAAAGATAAATCCTAATTCGGTATAATTCCAATTTTACCGAATTGAGAAGATACAGAAAAAGGATATACGTAAAATGGATAAGATGGGATACGATCGTTGGATGCAAGATTCGGCTGATCGGCTCGTACCAGGCTTTTCGGGATCACAGTCTGATCATAACATGTAATAATTTATATATATGATTCATATAATCCGAATTAGTTTTATAATTCGGATTCTTATAAAAACTTTCATTCATATAATTGATTCAGTATTTATTTAATTTGCATTTTATGATTGATGCAAATGAATACAGTTTGTAATTATCAGAACAAATACTTTAAGAAGACGAGATCCTTGATGCGGTTGTAGCAGATCATTACAACATATAATTTCTGATTTGTTCTGAATCTTTTTTACAAGCGATCATGATTCGATCAAAGAGGCTCATCCTCTCACCTGTTTTCGAGCCCACCTCTTCACTGAACGAATGTTCTTTTTTTGTTTTTATTCATAAAGAGCAACAACTGACAGATCACCAGGATTCTTTCCTCTGCAGATCTCAGGATATGTTATCTTAAAATTGTTTTCGAGTTCGCTGCTTAATACGTCTACCCATTCATCTCCGGCTTTGAGAAAACTCCTGCCTTCTTCGGTCTTCATAACGAATCCGAATTTTCCTTTTACCCAGTTGTTTCCGTCATATCTGACGCCATTATCTTCATAGGAGAATGATGATCCTTCAAATGCCATCGGAGCACCTTTGATCGTCTCGACAATGGTATATTTGTTTACCTGAACAGGTTCCTCGAATTCGAAAACATGATAACCGCAATAATCCATCACGCCTTCGGTACTTGCCAGTAATTCTCCGAATTCTCCGTCGTATATTTCAATAGTTACAGTTGCATCGATAACAGAGTCAGCAGCATATACACCGACAGCCTTGAGCATTCCTTCGTGATCTATGATAGTAGCTCCGCTTGTTTCATCTGAATCACGAAGCGTTACATCACATGTATACATATTTCCGTTACTTATGCCATAGGAATAATCCTCGGTAACTTCAGCCGTAACAGCATAATATAGCGGATAATCATAAGTAACCCAGGCATATCCGTTATTGCCCCAACTCGTTGAACCACTGTTTTGAATGAGCCAAGCTCCGTTTTGTGACGGCTCCGTCTGGAAATAATCCGCAGCCGGGAAATCATCATCCCATCCGACGATAACAGCCCAATGGTCAGTCTGAGCCATAGAACTTTGCGTATACATTCCTTTATATGCTTTATCGGTTGCGCCGCATACCGTTATCTCAACAGGACCGTGTTCTTTGATCTTTTCCTTCATTTCGTCAATTGTGATCAAAGGAAGATCGTTTTCCAATCTCATATCTACTGACAGATCTTTCAAAAGATACCCGTCATACTGATCACAGCTCAGCGCAACAACATCACCCATAAGGCTGAAACTGCCGTAATCTTCAGCACTGCCTCCAACAAAATAAGCACCTTCTTTTTCTTCGTCTTTGTCATCGGAAGAACAGTAAAACCTGTTAAGTAATGTCAACGGATCAAAATACGGCAGTTTACCATGATTGATCTGGTAGTTAACGGACAGAACAGTTGAAAGAGCATACGTATCACATGATCCCGTATTCTGATATAAGATCTTCGATGCATAGCCTTCCTGATTCCAACAAAAACTTCTCTCAGGATCTTGGAACGGAACAAATGCACCTTCCTCGACATTTTCGAAAATCTTATTAATGTCAGTGATAGGCTCAGCTATGGTAACGATCTCAGGCATAGTCCATTCTTCATCGGTCGCCTCAGTCGTTACTTCAATATTCGTGGTTTCAGACAATGTGTTCGATGTCTGCTCGATATTATTTTCATTTCCGCAACTGCAAAACGAAAATGCAATCGCCGGGATGAAAAAAACTGAAAGTATTCGCTTATTGTTCATACATACTCCTTTTCTATATATGCTAATTGTATATCTGCATATATTTATAGAAAACGGGACAAATATGATCTAAAGTACTGAAAAAATCATATATAATAGTACTCATTGAATATCAGGAGCAAATAAATATGGAATTTGATCAACTCATAAAGCGCATAAACGAACTCAGCAGAAAGTCTAAGTCTGAAGGTCTTACGGATACAGAGAAAGCCGAACAGACTGAGCTTCGTAATCAGTACAGAGCCATGGTATTGGGAAATCTGTCATCTCAGCTCGACAATATGAAGATCAAGAATCCTGACGGTTCGATCGTTGATGTAAAGCGCAAGAAATGATCAGACTTTGTTTTCCTCTATCATCTTAAGGAAAACATCTGCCAAATGCGGATCAAACTGCTTGCCTCTATTTTGGGTAATCTCGCTGATGACCTGATCACGCGACAATTTCTTACGGTAAACACGATCTGTAGTCATAGCATCATAACTGTCGGCCAGACAAAGGATCCTGGCAAATATCGAGATGTTATCTCCTGCCAGACCATCAGGATATCCTGTGCCGTCCCATCTCTCATGATGGCTTCTTACGCCTTCTTTAAGGCCCGGAATATAATCGATATTCTGAATGATATTATATCCGATGACTGTATGATTCTTCATCTTATCAAACTCTTCTTCAGTCAGTCGTCCGTTCTTATTAAGGACTCGATCAGGAACGCCTATCTTGCCGATATCATGCATTCTGCCGATATACTTTATATTATTGAAATCATCCTTATTAAACCCATACTCATTTGCAACTTCCATACAAAGTAGCTTCGCATATTCTCCAACTCGATCAGAATGACCGCCGGTATACTGATCCTTGGCATCTATCGTACTTGCGATAGTCTGGAAAGTTACTCGGTTGCTCTTTTCGGAAGCTTTGCGCCTTAACTCGGCTGATCTGACCATATCCTTAACAAGCTGGATCGTCGTAAACGCCAATAGGAGCAGGAGTCCGAATCCCAGGAAGAAACCCATGCTTGCTATTCTCATGCTCAGATAGAAATTTACGATCTCCATAAAGCTGCTTCCGACGAGAAACGCCAGACCGATCGATGTAAAAATGTATTTTCGATAACGCTTGGTTATGAAATCAACGATCAGGAGCAATCCGACTATGATGATCGAGACTATCGTCCACGAATGAGACAGTATCATTGTATCGTAGAAATCGAGAATCCCGGTAAAATTCAAGATCATATTGATAATGACCTGGAATAATATGACAGTCTGCAAAAAGACATATATATCGTTATAGCGATATTTCTGAACCTCATTACAGAACATCATTCCGAAGGCAGCGATTATCTCAACAAACATGAACGAGAAAATATTACTCATCGACGGAGATCTGAAGAACATCTGTCGTATCTCAGATTCACTAAGCATCCAAAGACCCGAAACAATTATAGTTTCAGCAAGATAATAGACCGTTTTTCCTTGTTCGACTTTAGATTTGATAAAGAAATAGATTACAATCGCGAAAATGCCTATAAAGATCATTATAAAAGCAATAAATACGAGGTCGATACTGTTTTCGATATATGGGAACCATACATTATTACCATAAGCATAATTAACGCTATTCAGTTTAACGGAATCGCCGGAATCGGATATTATCTCAAACTGGATAGTTCCCCCGGCATCCATATCATAAAGATCGACAAGGATATATGCGCTTACAACTGATTTTCGCAAACTATGGATCGAATCAAGCGAATAAAGACTTCTGACTTCACCATTGATCTTAATCGTGATCTCTTCTCTGGATGAACGAATACCAAGACGCATACCGTCATGTATATTATCCGGCAAAGTGTTAGTTGCAACCAATGTATCACCCTGCGGAATGTCAAAACTATCCGGAAGCGTTACATCCGTAATAATTTCCCCATCAGGTTTGGTAATGATCCAACCCTCATTGAATGTCTCGCTCTCAAAGGACCCGATATACGCCTCTTCCCTGCTCGAGTCCCCTCGCATTGCAAATAGGAAAAAAACGACCGCCAAAAAGAAAATCGCCAAAAAAGCTATTCGAAGAATCAAACCCAGCTTTTTCATAAATACCCCAAATACTTCAAAACCCTATTCAATACATTCCCAAGACCAATAGTAAAAACAATTTGTCCTATTTAACATAATTATACATTGTGCGCAAGAGATTTAAAAACGGCTCACCCTTCATTTAGCACGCTAAAATGCAACCTTTTCACATCATTTACAATTGCGACTCAATTTGTTTATCTGATCCTCCCCGCTCACCCTTAGGGTGAGTCTTCTGCATAGCCGCAACTTTTCGCTCACCCTTAGGGTGAGTCGCTAGATAAAAAAGCGCAAAAAAAGAAGTGCCCCGCCCAAGCGAGACACTTCATATAATTCAAATCAATCAGATCAGATAAGATCCAATGCCTGAGAGAGGTCAGCGATGATATCATCAGCATTCTCGATACCAACAGAGAATCTGATAAGATCAGGTGCGATGCCTGCCTCACGGAGCTGCTCATCTGTAAGCTGACGGTGTGTGTGGCTTGCAGGATGCAAGAGACATGTATGTGCGTCAGCAACATGTGTAGCGATGATAGCGAGCTTAAGTGCATCCATGAATTTCTCCTGAGCTTCACGATCACCCTTGATACCGAAGCAGAGAACGCCGCATGTGCCGTTAGGCATATACTTCTGAGCGAGATCGTAATAAGCGCTGGACTTGAGGCCAGGATAGTTTACCCATGCAACCTTAGGATGGTTCTCGAGGAATGTAGCAACCTTAAGAGCATTCTCGCAGTGACGAGCGATACGGAGGTGCAAGGACTCGAGGCCGAGATTTACATAGAATGCATTCTGAGGAGACTGGATAGAACCAAAGTCTCTCATGAGCTGAGCTGTAGCCTTTGTGATGTAAGCGCCCTTACCGAATGCTGTTGCATATGTAAGACCGTGATAAGATTCGTCAGGAGTTGTAAGACCCGGGAACTTATCAGCGTGAGCCATCCAGTCGAAGTTACCGCTGTCGATGATAGCGCCGCCGACGGAAACGCCGTGACCGTCAATGTACTTTGTTGTAGAGTGTGTAACGATATCAACGCCGAACTTGATAGGCTGGCAGTTAACAGGTGTAGCGAATGTGTTGTCTACGATGAGAGGTACGCCGTGGCTGTGAGCCAGATGAGCGAACTTCTCAAAATCAAGAACTGTACATGTAGGGTTTGTGATAGTCTCGCCGAATACGCACTTTGTGTTTGGCTTGAAGTACTTAGCGAGCTCTTCCTCAGGAAGATTCTGATCGACGAATGTGCACTCGATGCCCATCTTTGCCATTGTTACGCCAAAGAGGTTATATGTTCCGCCGTAGATTGAAGAAGATGCGATGAAGTGATCGCCTGCTTCACAGATATTGAAGATTGCAAAGAAGTTTGCAGCCTGACCGGAGGACGTAAGCATTGCAGCATAACCGCCTTCCATATCGCAGAGCTTAGCTGCTGCCATGTCATTTGTAGGATTCTGAAGTCTGGTATAGAAATAACCTGATGCTTCAAGGTCGAATAACTTACCCATAGCCTCACTGGAACCGTATTTCCATGTTGTGCTCTGGTAGATAGGTAACTGTCTCGGCTCACCGTTCTCAGGCTTATAACCGGACTGTACGCATTTTGTTTCAATGCTGCTCATTTATTTTGTCCTCCACGATTTAAACTAAACGATTTTACGATTATATCACTCTTCACCCGAAACTGAAACATTACTTATAATAACAGACGGGCTGAACATCTCGCCTTTTGCGACAGGATAACTGATAGTATCATTTCCGACGCAGGAGATCTTCTGAAGAACGTTAAAGAAGTTATCAGCGACAGTGATCTGCTCAACAGGATGATCGACCTTACCGTCCTTGATAAGGAAGCCTTCGCAGAGAAGCGAGAAATCACCGCTTATCTCATTAACACCGGCATGAAGTCCGCTGAGTTCTGTGATATAAAGGCCGTCACCGAGTTCCCGGCAGAGCTCATCAAAGCTCTTGCTGCCTTCTTCGACAACTACATTGGAATATGAGACAGCACCCTTATATCCGTTACCGGTAGACTTACGGCCTGCCTTGTTAGCTGTCTTGAGATTGTATAAAGCGGTCTCGAAAACGCCCTTATTGATGATAGCCTTCTCCTGCGTAATAACACCCTCGGTATCAAAAGGAACCTTGATAAGAGCCTTCTCATACATAGGGATCTCTTTGATCGTAAGCTTATCGGATGCGATCTTCTCGCCTTCCTTGTCAGCCAAAAGCGAGATTCCCTTCTGCATGGTGTAAGAGGAGAATACACCGAAGAAAGTGCTGAGCATGGAGATCATTGCCTCATTTCCGAGGATGATATCGTAAGAAGCTGATTTCACGGACTTTGCACCGAATCTGCTCGTGAGGCGCTTAACGATCGTCTTAACAAACTCGTCCTTATCAAACTTATCGATGTCATTACCGAACCAGAAGTATTCAGCCGTTTTGACTACACCGTTTTCCTCGCCTCTGATCGCAGCAACGATAGTAACGGTATCAGCATCCTTGTACATATCGAGGCCTTTGGTGTTCATCATGAGGAACGGGCCTTCGCTGCAGGAAAGGCTTAAGTAATCGACGTCCTTTATCCTGCTGTCAGCCGCAAGGATCTCTTTCTCGAGTTCAAGACCGAGAGTAGAGAATCTGCTGTAATCATTCTTGTATGAATTGCCGCTCAGCTGATCGCTCTTGAGCTTGCTGTTTTCGGGATCACAATAGATGAAATCCTCATCTTCGTCATCGAGGATGAGTGCGTTTTCCTTGGCTTCCTTAAGAAGGAATTCCATCGAAGCGTCATCGAAAACAGTCGTCGAAGCACCGCCGAGCTGGCTTCCGAGCTTGCCTCTGAAGGACAGACCCTGTTCAGTGCTGTTCTCAAAACTGGAGACCTCACCGTGAAGGATCTCAACGCCCATGCTCTTATCGGAATCGTATCTTACTTCTGCATCCTCGAATCCGTATGAAGGAGCGAGGGAGAGAAGCTTTGTCATATATTCTCTTGCTTTATTCAAATCCATCGTCTGATACCCCCTTAAGAATCTCTTCCGCCGACTACGATCGACGATACTCTTATGGTAGGCTGACCGACGTTGACCGGTACACCGCCCGAAGATGCGCCGCAAACACCTGCGGAGTGCGCAAGATCGTTACCGACACGATCGATATTCATAAGGACTTCTCCGCCCTTGCCGATAAGTGTCGCACCTCTTACAGGCTCGCAGATCTTACCGTTGCGGATCATATAAGCTTCATTGACGGCAAAGTTGAAGTCGCCTGTTGCGGTATCAACTGAACCGCCGCCCATCTTTGTAGCGTAAAGACCATATTCTGTATCGGCAATGATATCCTTAGGATCGTCCTTGCCGTTTTCAATATAGGTGTTGCTCATACGGGATGTGGGTGCATATGAATAATCCTGACGGCGTGAACAGCCTGTAGCCTTCATGCCCATACGTCTGGAACCGAGTTCATCGATCAGGTAGCCTGTGCAGATACCGTCCTTGATGAGCTGGAGGTCAGAAGATTCGTTCCCCTCATCATCATAATTATAGGAACCCCACTCACCTTCAAGACGAGCATTATCGCGGGCAGATACGACAGAAGATGCGATCTGCTTTCCGAGCTTATCGCAGAAATAAGATGCGTTGATACCGACGCTCGAAGCCTCAAGCGCGTGACCGCAAGCCTCGTGGAAGATAACTCCGCCGAAACCGTTGCCGATTACTACAGGCATCTTGCCTGAAGGAGCGTAACCGCATGTTGCCATACGGATAGCAGAATCACAGCACTCCTGAGCTTTCTCAACGATCGGATAGTTCTCGAAAAACTCGTATCCGAGCCTTGTTCCCGGGCTGACGCTTCCTGTCTGCTTCTCGTTACCGTTAGTAGCGATGACGGACATAGCCATCCTCATCCTCTCGGAACTCTCTTCGATATTGATACCGCGAGAATTAACGACATGGATAGTGCGGCTGTTGGCAGAAAGGCTGCCGGTCGTCTGAGTGATCATTGGATTATAGTTCGATGCAAAATCGAGACCTTTCCTTAAGAAGTCAACATAATCCTTCTTCGTCTTATCAAAAGCAGAGGTCTTGATATAATCCTGACGATACTTACTGCACTGTTGCATAAGCTCGAGCTTTGCGCCTTCGCCCTTGTCTACTGCAAGAGATGCCTCGGAGGCAAGCTTGATCAAGTATTCCACATCAAGGTCATTGGAGTAAACATATACTGAATTGGTACCTGACATTACGCGGATTCCTATACCCGTATCAACGGCGGAACCTGCTTTGATTACTTTATTGTTGAGGAGGTTTACATTGCTTGCTTTAACGTTTTCGATATAAACTTCCGCGAAGTCTGCTTTCTTACCGAGAGCAGCTTCCAAAATTCGAGATATATTGCTATCGCTTAGCATATTGATCTCCTTTCTTTTATTCTGTGTTAGATTATATCATTTTGAGTCCGCAAATAATAACAAAGGTTACCGAAAGACTTGCTTTCGATAACCTTTGGATGTTTCAGATCATATTTAAGATCAGTAACGCTTGATCTTCCTGGATGTATTCTTCTCGAACTCTTCCTTACGAAGGACAGTTCTCTTGATCTTTTTATAGTTGATGAGCTTCTCGTTAACCTCATCGCAGACGGATTCAAGGAGCTTTGTGACTGCTTCGTCACTCGGATCCTTACCGAGCTTAGCTTCGACCTCTTCCATATTCGGGAAGATCGTAGCCGTAATGAGAATATCGTCCTTGGCTTCATCATGAACGCCGGATACAACGCTCTCCTGAACGATAGGATTCTGAGCGAGCAGATACTCGATCTCCTCAGGGAATACGTTCTTACCGTTCTTGGCGATAATGACATTCTTCTTACGACCGGTGATGATACAGAAACCGTCATCGTCAATATAGCCGAGGTCACCTGTGTGGTAGAAACCGTCAGAATCAAGAGCTTCACGAGTAGCTTCCTCATTTTTGTAATAGCCGAGGAATACGTTATCACCCTTACCTGCGAACTCACCGATACCGTCTTCATCAGGATCAAGGATCTTGATCTCACATCCCGGAAGCGGGAGACCGGCTGCATGATTCTTATACATACAGTCACGGTTGAGAGCTAGGATAGGAGCACACTCCGTCAAGCCGTAACCCTGGCAGGAGAAGATACCGATATCCTGGAAGAACTGCAAGATCTCAGGATTGATAGGCGCACCGCCAACAATAAGCAGACGGAGTCTTCCGCCGAATGTCTCATGGATCTCCTTGAAGAGCTTTCTTCTAAGATCGATACCGATCTTACGAAGACCGTTAGAGAGCTTTCGGGCCGTATCGAACTTCTT
>CADCPU010000420.1 GCA_902803365.1 Oscillospiraceae bacterium | reverse complement strand
CTCAAAAAGTTCTACAGGTTCATCGTCCCGTTCTCTTATAAGAAAAAGGATGATTATAACAACTGCATATGCATGATGCTGATCGCCAAGAATAACAGGAAAGCAAGAGCGTACAGGATCACCGCGGAAGATCCCGGTTACAGGCTCAGATATAACCTCGTAGAGACAGATGACTATGTCTGCCTTAATGCCTGGATGCCGCAGATAGTGAATAACAAACAGGACAGGATTGAACTTGCGGATAAGATGTGGAACGAAGTCATGAAGCTGATGCGTGAGTACGCATATAAGGATAAGAAGTTCATCCTCGCGGGGGACCTCAACGCGTACATCGGCGGACCTCACGAAGACAAGATACAGATCCTGGGGACAACGCTCATGGATACCAAGAAGATCAAAGACGCAGGTAAGCCGACAGGTCAGGCCAACGTGCTCGATTATGTCTATATAAACAGATATGCGAGCCAGCTTGATATGGTAAGGACAAGGATCTACGAGCCTTCTATCAAACAGATGGGACTCTCGGATCACGATGCCCTGATAACCACGATAACCGAAGTTCCGGACTAGAGAAACAGGGCGCCATAAAGCCCGCTTATCACCTCAGCGTATCGCTCACGATACCCTTCAGTTCCCTGCACTTCTGCTCCTGGTCCTCTGCGGCAAAGATCGCGGATACCAGCGCGACACCGCTGATGCCTGTGCCCTTGAGCTGAGGAATGTTCGATTCAGTAATGCCTCCGATGCCCACGACAGGGATATCGACGGCGGAAGTAATGTCGCGCAAGACCTGAAGATCGATGGCTTTCGCGTCGCTCTTGGTGGACGTTCCGAAGCAAGCGCCTACTCCCAGGTAGTCGGCTCCGTCAGCCTGTGCCTTGAGCGCAGCCTCGACGGTCCTAGCGGATGTTCCGATAACGTAATCGGGACCCAAGATCTCGCGGGCCTTTGCCGCAGGCATGTCGCTTTGGCCGACATGAACACCGTCAGCGCCGCTCTTGAGCGCGATATCGACATTGTCATTTATGAGGAGCTTTACGCCGTAGCTGTGGCAGAGCTTGGCTGCTTCAACGGCCTCTGCCAGGAACTCTTCTTCGGACAGGTCCTTCTCGCGGAGTTGCACGAGCGTAACACCGCCCTTGAGCGCGTCTTCAAGCTGTTCGAGCAAGGTGCGCTCGCCCTTCCAGCGGCTGTCCGTTACTGCGTAGAGTAATAATTCGTCTTTATTTATCTTCATTGGTCTTTACCTCTCTGATATCAATTCGCTCGTCAAGATCGTCCGGATCAAGATTAAACATCGCGTCGATAAGATATGTCCTGAAGCTCGCGTTCCCGTCTTCTTCGCTCATCCTGTCGCGTGCCATCTCACCGCATACGCCGACAGCACCGACTGCGGCAGTCACGGCATCGAGCGGTTCGTCGGGCGAACCTGCGAGGAATGCGGTCATAACGGATGACATCATGCATCCGGAGCCTGTGATCTTAGTGAGCATTTCGTCGCCGTTTTCGATATAGCGCACGAAAACGCCGTCGGTCACAACATCGACTGCACCAGTGACAACGGTAACAGCGCCTGTCAGGCGTGCGAGGGATACTGCGGCGGCCGAAGCTTCATCGAGGGATTCAAGAGCCGAATCGACCCCGCGCGTGAATCCGACGAGCTGCGCGGCGCTGCCCTTGAGCATGTTATTAAGCGTTATTATCTCCGAAGCATTTCCGCGGATGGCCGTGGGCCTGACGGAACGGAGGAATTCCAGGGCGGAAGCGGATCTGCTCTTGGACGCGCCTGCTCCGACGGGATCGAAAACGATCGGCTTATTGAGCCTCACAGCCTCGGTCCCCGCGAGGAACATCGCCTTGAAGCGTTCGCGGTTCAGCGTTCCGAGATTGACCGTAAGTCCGCCTGCGATCGCCACGATATCGGCGACCTCGTCTTCGGAATCGGTCATGCACGGCGATGCACCGCATGCAAAGAGCATGTTGGCGCAATCGTTCGCGGTCACGTAATTTGTTATCGAATGTATGAGAGGTCTTGAGGAGCGCGTTGCCGTCAAGATCTCGCCGAATGACTTACTCACGGTTAAACCTCCTGATGACGCCCGTTCCGTGGAGCATGAGGAGTACGACTGATGCTATCACCGCACCGCCTGCCGTCGAGATGAGGAACGGGACGATATATGCATAGAAAGCCACCTCACCTGCGTCGTTGCCCATTATGAGGACGGAGATCGGGTAGGCGCACAGGCCTCCGAGTATCGATGTTCCGACGACCTCGCCGATCACCGCGAGTGGGATCTTCTTGAACTTCTTATAAAGAAGGCCCGACAATAGCGCACCGAACATACTGCCCGGGAAGGCCAGCATGCTGCCGAGGCCCGTCATAACGCGGATGAGGCTCGCCAGGAATGCGACGGCTACCGCGTACCAGGGACCCAGAAAGATCGCGCAGATGATGTTTACGAGATGCTGCACAGGAGCACATCGGCTGCCAAGAACAGGAAAAGAGAATATACTTCCGACAACGGCAACGGCGATCATGATGCCGGATAAGGCCGTCTTGCGGACTTGGGAATTACGCATATCAGAATCTTCCGGAAGAACCGAATCCTCCTTCTCCGCGATCTGTCTCGTCGAGGCTGTCGCTTTCTTCGAACAGACCTCTGATAAAAGGCGTGATGATGAGCTGAGCGATCCTCTCGCCCGGGCCGATCTGTTGAGCCTCAAGACCGTGGTTATGGAGAGCCACCTTGATCTCGCCCCTGTAGTCGCTGTCTACGACACCGACCTTGTTGGCAGGCGCGAGGCCTTTCTTGCAGGCAAGACCCGATCTCGCGTAGATGAGACCCGCGTAGCCCTCTGGGAGCTCGCAGATCAGACCTGTGCCGATCATGACCGTCTTGCCCGGTTCTATTGTGAGCGGCTCATCGAGGACGGCGTAGAGATCTGCGCCAGCCGCGAACTCGCTGCCGTAGGTAGGAGTCTGTGCTCTCGGATCCGCTTTGATGAAACGTACTTTAACTTCCTGCATATTTCCTCCGTAAGATCAAAAGATCTGTAAAATAAAAAACTTAAGATAGTCTGTCTCGGATACATTCAGAAGGATCGGGTGATCCGGGGCCTGCTGCCTCTTCTCGATCTGCTTGATCCTGACGCCTGCATCCTTGGCGGCCGAATCGAGCATCTCGATGAAGCTCTGCTCGTCCATAAAGTGCGAACACGAGCATGTCGCGAGATATCCGCCCCTCGGAAGCGCCTTCATGGCACGATAGTTGATCTCCTTATAGCCGCGCTTGGCGTTCTTGATCGTCTCTCTGGACTTAGTGAAAGCCGGCGGATCAAGGATAATAAAATCGTATTCTCCGGGCTTTAAGTTCGGCAGGAGATCGAATACGTCTGCCGCCTCAAAGCTCATAATGTCGCTTAAGCCGTTGATGGAAGCGTTGCGCCTTGCCATCTCGACTGCCGTCTCGGATACGTCAACGGCGTGAACGTGCTTTGCGCCGCCCTTTGCGGCATTGAGCGCGAAAGAGCCCGTGTGCGTGAAGCAGTCGAGGACATTCTTGCCGCGTGCGATCCTCGAGATAGCCGCACGGTTGTATTTCTGATCCAGGAAAAATCCCGTCTTCTGGCCGTTAACGACATCGACATCGTACTTGATGCCGTTCTCGACGATGTCCGTCACCGTCTTATCCGGGATCGGGAGAGACTCGGCCTTATACCAGTCCTTGTACTCCTCCATGCCCTCGAGCTTGCGGATCGCGACGTCGTTCCTCTCATAGATTCCGATGATGTTCTCGCCGCGCTCCTTATACTCGCTCAAGAGCTCCTCGAAGATAACGCCCTTGATCTTGTCGATACCGAGCGAGAGGACCTGAGCCACGAGGATGTCGTTAAATCTGTCGACCGTAAGTCCAGGCATCTCGTCGGCCTCACCGAATATGATCCTGGCGCACTTTGTGTCGCCCTCATTCATTACGGTGTCCCTGTAATCGAGCGCATACTTGATCCTGCGTCTCCAGAAAGCCGCGTCAAACTTATCGTTGGCGTTCCTTGATATGATCCTTACGCGGATCTTGGAATTGCCGTTATAAAAACCGGTTCCTATGAACTTGCCGCCTGATGTCAGGACATCAGCGAGCTCGCCGTCCTTGACGTCGTCCGAAGTGTTTTCGATCTCGTTATCGTAGACCCACGGGTGGCGCGTCTCCTGACGCCTCTCGCCTCTCTTGGTGAGGACTACCCTTGGATATTGTCTTTCCTGTTTCAAAATGATCTCCTTATACTTTGACGTTGCCCGCCAGTATTTCCTTATAGTCTGCCAGATTCTTCCTTAAAAGCTGCGGTATCTTAAGCTCGTACGGACATCTGGTCATGCAGATGCCACAGTCGACACAGGACTCGATCTTCATCATCTCATTCTGCCAATGCTCTGAAAGCCAAGCCGCAGACGGTGCGCGCCTGATCATCTGACTCATCCTCGCGCACTGATTTATCGTGATATCAACGGTGCACGGCATACAGTAACCGCAGCCCCTGCAGAAGTCCCCCAGAAGCTCCCCGCGGTCCTTCTCGATAAAAGTCTTCATCTCGTCTGAATAGTGAACGTCCTCGTCCATGAAAGCGAGCCATTCTCTAAGTTCGCTCTCCTTCTGGATGCCCCAGATCGGAAGCACATCGTATTGGCTCATGAATTCCATGCATGCTCTTGAATTAGTAAGAAGTCCGCCCGACAGACCCTTCATGGCGATAAAGCCCATGCCGGCCGCCTTGCATTTTTGAACGAGCGCGATATCCCTGTCACTCGCGAGGTACGAGAACGGAAACTGGAGCGTCTCATAAAGCCCGCTCTCGACGATCTCTTCTGCTACGCCGATCTTGTGTGCGGTGATGCCGATATGTCTGATCTTGCCCTGCTCCTTGGCCTCAACGAGAGCCTCATAAAGACCCGACCCGTCGCCCGGCCTGTAGCACTTAGCAACGCAGTGGAGCTGGTAGATATCAAGATAGTCCGTCTTAAGATTAGTAAGTGTGGTATTTAAGTCTTCCCAAAACTTCTCGACTGTCGTAGCCGTTGTCTTGGAAGCGATATAGACCTTGTCGCGCATTCCTTCGAAGGCCTTGCCGACCTTGATCTCGCTGTCGGTATATGCCCTGGCTGTATCGAAAAACCTCATCCCGCCGTCATAGGCCATCCTCAGGAGCTTAACAGCCTCGACGTCGCTGATCCTCTGGATAGGCAGTGCCCCAAAAGCATTCTGCGGTACTTCTATCCCTGTCTTTCCGAGTGCGATCGTCTTCATAGGCCGAACCTCCTTAAGCTTGATCTTTCTATTATACTTTAATCGGAGTTCCCGTTACATCAATAATCGTAATCGTCGGAATAATCGTCTCCGATATCGTAGTCATCCTGGGAATCGTCAGCATAATAATCATCATAACCATCATAGTTCGGCTCGGAATACTCAGTCGTCTCCTCGGTATAATCAGTATAATCATCAGGGATATATACATCGGAAACATCCGTCTCTTCAGTCTCCGTCTCCATAGCGCCGTCAGGTACGATAACTTCTCCTGTCTCTGTGTTGAGTTCTGCGATCGAGCCGTCAGGACAGAGAACGCCCTTTTCGGTCTGACCTTCCTGAGCATTATATGTAGTGCTCATATATTCTTCACGCTTGATCTCGTTGCCGTTCTTATCATAGTAGACCTTATAGGACTTTGTGTAGATATAAGGGTGAGGCTTGCACTTAACCGTCTCTTCACCGACAGGAAGGTTCGGATCAGCAGTATACTTTATTGCAGGAAGTTCGCCCTCTTCGATCGTCTCGGAGACAAAATCGATATATGAACCATCCTCCGGCTTATGGCCGTAGATGGCAACGCTGAGCTTGTAGTTTGCTACATCATAGTATGCGGAGATAGCCACCGGATACTGAGAAGTGTTCGTAAAACTGAAGTCCAGGTTGCTGTCCCAATCGACAGTCGCATCCGTTCCGCGTGCACAATAGTCTGCAGGCCACTGATGAGGATATCTGACATTGACCTTGAGATCTGCCTTAACGACAGAGTGGAAGAGCATGGATGTAACCTGACAGATTCCGCCGCCCGGTGCATTTACGGACTCGCCGCCCATGATCGTGGGAGCTTCGCTGAATCCGGCCTCTGCAGTTCTCTTACCGACTACGGTATTGAACGAGAAGGACTCGCCCGGATTTAAGAATGTGCCGTTGATCTTCTTACATGCCTGGTTGATATTGTGGTTACGGTCGTTATTCGAATTAGTGTTCGAAGACTTCATGGAGATAAGTCCGTATCCGCTCGTAACTTCTTCCTTTGTCTTTGTCGGCTTTACGATCTTGGCATCAACAGAGACTGTTCCCTTATAGGTACCTGCCTCAAGGAGAGCCTTCGTGTCAGTGATCGCCTTGTCGATATCAACAGTGCAGCCGTCCTGCGGATCGGATGCCGTAAATGTGCATGTAGCAACATCAAAGCCCGAGACCTTAGTCTCGATGACTTCCTTATTAAGAGGTGTCAGAAGCTCTTTTACAAGGTCACCGACACCGTCCGTGCTGACCTTATGCTCTGTCGTAAAAGACTTTGGAGTACTCTTGAGCTCCTGAACGAGCGTATAGCATTCCGAAAGCTCGCTCGCGGAAGCATCCTCAGAAGGTCTTCCGTAGTTAAACGCCTCATCGGCGATCTCTTTAAAGTTGTTATCCATAGGGATGGAGCTCAGGTCGAGCGGATAAGTCTCACCGTTTACCTTGTATTCGAGCTCGATCTTGGGCGCATCGGACTGGACCTGATCGCTCAGGAGCGTCAGAGCCTCTTCCTTCGTCTTGCCATTAAGATCGATACCGTCGATGATGATGCCCTCATAGAAAGTACCGGTATTGAGTTCCTTGCGGAGCTCGCCTACCGTCATCTTCGTCTTGGTGCCATCCTCCATTGTAATAGTGACACTCTTGCTCTCAGGATCGAAGAGCTTATCTTTTAAACAGAAAAAACCTATTCCGAGTCCTACGACCACGAAAGCCGCACAGGTAATGACCCATACCTTCTTACTCGGATTAAAAACTATCTCATCCCCCTGTCCGACAGAGGTGAAACTATTCTTTCTCTTCTTATTATTCATATCTCTGCATCTGCGCCTCTATGTCTCAAATCAATCTTCGATTAGAACTTTACTAGAGGAACGGTCAAGATACAAGCATTAAATGTATATATATTTTTATATAACGAGGGCATATTTTTTTTGCACGTTTACCTCTCGCGCTTTCTCTCAAACATATAAGGACCACATAATAAAGCAAACCCCGGAAGTTTTAGAGCTTCCGAGGTTCACTTCACGCGTTTAGTCGCTATTAGTCACAATCAATATGGCAATATCCTCGCCTCGATGCACTTGTCGGTAAACTCAGGCGATCTGGTGAAACCGAAAACGATGTCTGCGCGAGGGACACCGGCGCTCATCTGTGACAGCCAGTAAGCCTCACCGTCAGCGTCAGCTTCGCGGTTCATGAACGTCTGATACAGACGATCCAGGAATTTCGCATCGGATAAGTTATATCCGTTCATCTCATCAGAGAGGAAGAAGGAAGCACCTAGCTGTTCACCGGTGATATTGAAGTTTGCAAGCTCGCTTGCCCAATACTGACGTCCTTCCTCGTCATATCCGCGACCCAATGCCGTAGTGTACATACGCTCTACAAAAGCATAAGTAAGTACAGTCGGCTCGATCGTGCCATTCGGCTTAAGCTCACCACCCGAGCGGATCCCGTAGGAAGCACAGGTGTCAGCCCATTCCTGTGAATAGATAAAACCGTTGGCAACAGTGACGCGGTCCATAGTTCCTGACTTGAGCTGCCCGAGCCAGAAGTTCATACCGTCATCCTCAGGGTCCCTGCCAAAGAAAGTCTTATAGAGGATGGTGACAAATTCTTTGTCTGTCGTATTCCTGTTTACGAACTCATCGCTGAAGATAAATCCCTGAGCGACTTCGGCACCGGTACGGCGGAAAGCCCATAGTTCTTCTGACCAGTATGCCGCACCTTCTTCCTCAGGTTCACGGTCAAGAACATAGATATATATGCGCTTTACAAAATCCATGATCTGAACCTTGGGATCTTCGTCTTCGGACGGCTTTTCCGTTACT
>CADCPU010000419.1 GCA_902803365.1 Oscillospiraceae bacterium | reverse complement strand
CCAAGGCAAAGAGCGGCAGTAACGAGAACTATATCCAGCAGCTCCTTGTGCCTGATATTGTAACGCTGTCCTCATCAGATTATGTATTTGTAATGGATAACAAGGATGAGTTGGCAAAATACGGATTTGACGTTGAAGCAATGGGTGACAGGGAAGTAGCGATCAGGAGCATTCCTGTTATGGGTTCAGTTAATGCAAAACCATCGAAGATCTTTACGGACCTTCTTTCCGAGCTTAAGAAAGAATTGCCTACAGGCAATGACAAATGGTATCTCTCCATTGCTACTGCTGCATGTAAAGCAGCTATAAAAGGACATGATCTCATTACAACAGAAGAAGTGCGTGCGCTCCTTGAATCGCTGTCTTATCTTGAGGATCCGTACCATTGTCCGCATGGAAGGCCAACCTTCGTAAAACTTACAAATGATGATCTGGAGAAGATGTTTAAGAGGATCGTATGACAGACCTTAGTGAATTCGGAATCAACTTTAAATATATACCCGTTATCGCGGGACCGACTGCAAGCGGCAAGAGTTCGCTTGCTATCCGTGTTGCGCAAAAACTCGGCGGAGAGATCATCTCCTGTGATTCCATGCAGATCTATAAGGGTCTCGATATCGGTACTGCAAAGGTTACGGCTGAAGAACAGGCATTGGTACCACACAGGATGATCGATATCGTCGAACCTGATGTCACGTTCTCAGTTAACGACTTTAAGATACGTGCAGAAGAAGAGATCA
Source organism: Oscillospiraceae bacterium (assembly GCA_902803365.1). The sequence continues at coordinate 4,419 of CADCPU010000419.1, read as the reverse complement.
GAGATATCCTCAGCTCCAAAAGGATGCCTGTCTTGTGTGGCGGCACAGGCCAGTATATTTCTGCTTTGTGCGAAGGCATAAAGTATGTAGATGAACCTGTAGACAAGAGCATAACCGATAAGCTCAATAAGGAGTTTGAAGAAAACGGCATTGATGCGATCTATGATGAACTCGTAAAGATCGATCCTGAGGCTGCTTCAAAGATCCATAAGAACAACACAAGGCGTGTCTTAAGGGCTTATGCCGTATATCTTGGTACCGGTAAGACATTCACATGGTGGAACCAAAACTCCAAAACTACAGGACCGTCTTTTCCGTTCAAGGTCTTCTGTTATGACATCGACCGTGCTGTTTTGTATGATCGTATAAATCAGCGTGTGGACGTTATGATGGAAGAGGGCCTTGAAGAAGAGGTCAAAGGTCTCTATGAATCCGGAAAGATCATGAATTCAACTGCCAGACAGGCTATCGGATATAAAGAGCTTTTTGATTACTTTGCAGGTGAGTGTTCCATCGATAAGGCCGTATATGAGATCAAGCTTCGCTCCAGGCACTATGCCAAGCGTCAGCTTACATGGTTCAGATATATGGACGGTATCAAATATCTTGATCCTTCCGATCCTGAAGCAGCTGCTCAGGCGGTCATATCAGAAATATCCTGAAACCCCTGATATTCTAAGCAAAATAAAGCCCTCTCTCATTGATTTTCCTCTAGAAAAATTATACAGACTTGGTATACTTAAGGAAAACAAGGAAAGAGGGATAATTTTTTATGATTTAAAAGATCAATTGATGTTATAACGGTGAAGTCCTACGACTTTACCGAGGATCTTGCAATCTTCTGAATTGAATGGGATAGGGGAATAGAAATCATTTTCAGGGAAAAGGTAAGGTACACCATTCTGATTGCCAAATCTCTTAACGGTAGCTTCATCACCGATGAGTGCGGCAATAATATCACCTTCGTCACATGAATTCTGACGCTTAACGATCAGATAGTCTCCGTCACAGATATGAGCACCGATCATACTGTTGCCGCTGACCTTAAGAAGGAAACATTCATCATTGCCGATTATCGATCTGTCTACATAGAAGGACTCGGAATAATCCTCATGTGCATATATCGGGATACCGGCAGTGATCTTACCGAGACAGTTCAAACGAACAACATCGGCACTACCGGAATTCTTATCCGTATTATCGGTCTCAGACTCAATATCGGAATAAGACTGACTCATATCTTTGATAATGATCGCTCTACGCATACCCGGGCGATATTCGATCTTACCCATTGCATCCAACTTCTTGAGATAGGAATGAACGGAAGAGGTTGACTTAAGACCTGAACCTATACATATATCTCTGACGGAAGGTGACATCGCATTGTCGTGGATATAATTCCTGACATAGTTGTAAACACGTTCGATGGACTTGTTGCTTTTTGCGGAATTGTTGTTTGATTCAGCCATATACTACCTCCAAACATATATTCGTTTTATTCATTCTATTTCATTTATTATCTTTTGTCAAACACTTGTTCTTTTTTTATGGGACAAGGTCTGAAAATATAGGAATCAAGGGAGGGAAAGACATGTTAAAAGAAAATCTCGCACACAGACTGAACAACTTATTCTACGATCTCAGGTGCTCCAACCGGGATCTGCTGGTCAAGCTGTTTATGTACAATCTGACTTCAAAGGACAGGGAAGAGGTCATCAGGGAAATGTATGAATCCGATTTCCTGCCGATCAAGGTCAATAAGATCACCAATAAGATCAATCAGGATCGTTGCGATATCGAGCTTTTCGAGAAGTATCTGGAAGGATTCGACAAATATCTCAAGTCTCAGCAGCACGAGATCGATGAAGTGGTAAAGAACAACCAGATCGCCGTAAGGATATTTCTGCATATATTAGAGCTGGAGGGACAAAAAAGCAATGTAATGTATCTTCTTTACTATAAGAAGATGAATATCGAGATGGCAATGGAATCTCTCTATATGAGCAAATCGTCGTTTTTTCGTCTGAAAAGAGCAGCTTTTGCCGATCTATACGAACGCGTAAATAACGATGAATCGCTGAAAGACGTATAAATATGGTGTAAAAGCAGGTTTTTGACTCTTTTCGAACACTTTTGTTTTGCTTTTTTGATTGACTATAAATGCTTTCAAATGGAAAATAATTAGGCTAAAACAATTATATCGAGGTGGAGTATGAAAACCTGCTTTTCTACATTGGCTTGTCCTGATTTTACATGGCAAGAGATCTATTCGATGGCTAAGGATTTTGATTTTGACGGAATCGAACTTCGTGGTCTCGGAAACGACATCATTTCATATAAGGCACTTCCTTTCAGAGACAGTGAGATCGATAAGACTGTCGCTAAACTAAGTTCCCTCAATCTCGAGATCCCGTGCCTATCTTCAGGCGCAGTACTTAAGGATGCAGAAAACTTCGATCAGGTTGTCGAAGAAGTAACTCAGTATGCGATCCTTGCAAAGAAACTTAATTCCAGCTATATCCGAGTATTAGGCGATCGTGAGCCTGCACCTGAGGGTGAGGTTGATGATTCTGTTGTTTGCGAGGCACTTCGCAAGCTCGCTCCTATCGCTGAAGAATATAATGTAACACTCCTCATTGAGACAAACGGTGTTTATGCTGATACAAAGCGTTTGAGAAAGCTCCTTGATGACGTCGGAAGCCGTAAAGTTGCTGCTCTCTGGGATCTGCACCACCCATACAGATACTTCAATGAGAAGCCTGAAGAAACAGTCAACAATCTCGACGAATATATCAAGTACTGTCACGTTAAGGACAGTATCATGAAGGACGGCAAGATCTCCTATCGTCTCATGGGCGATGGTGATATGCCTCTTGAAGAGATGTTCGAAGCTCTTCATTCGATCAACTATATCGGTTATGTATGCTTTGAGTGGGTCTACAGATGGTCTCACGAGCTGGCTGATGCAGGTGTAGCAGTTCCAAGCTACGCTTCTTATATGGCTCCTTACAAGACAAAGCATAAGCACCAGCTTCAGAGAAATAACAGAGATACAGGTTATTATGTATGGCCTAAGGAGAGACTCCTTAACTACACATTCCCTGATATCCTCGACAGAATGTGCGAAGAATTCCCTAATCAGTATGCTTTCAGATATACTGAGCTTGACTATACAAGAACATATCCTGAGTTCAGAGATGACGTAGACAACTTCGCACGCGCACTCATCGCCATGGGTGTCAAGAAGGGTGATCACGTTGCTATCTGGGCTACAAATGTACCTCAGTGGTATATCACTTTCTGGGCTACGACAAAGATCGGTGCCGTTCTCGTAACAGTCAATACTGCTTATAAGATCCACGAGGCTGAGTATCTCCTCAAGCAGTCCGATACGCATACACTCGTTATGATCGAGGGCTTTAAGGATTCTGACTATGTAGGTATCATCAACGAGATCTGTCCTGAACTCAAGAATTCCGTTCCGGGTCTCCTCGTATCCAAGAAGCTTCCGTTCCTTAAGAACGTTGTTACCTGCGGTTGCAAGATCGACGGTGCTTATACATGGGAAGAAGCTAATAACCTTTCCAAGTCAGTTCCTTATTCTGAGGTCGAAAAGATCAGAAGAACTATCACAAAGGACGATGTCTGCAATATGCAGTACACATCCGGTACTACCGGATTCCCTAAGGGCGTTATGCTCACACACTACAATGTAGTAAATAACGGTAAGGCAATCGGTGACTGTATGGATCTTTCAACGGCAGACCGTATGATGATCCAGGTTCCTATGTTCCACTGCTTCGGTATGGTACTTGCAATGACAGCTTCCATGACTCACGGTGTAACGATGTCTCCTATCACGGCATTCTCACCACGTAAGGGTCTTGATTGTATCAACAGAGAGAAGATCACATGCTTCCACGGTGTTCCTACGATGTTCATCGCAATGCTCGGTCACGAGAACTTCCCTAAGACTGACTTCTCACATATGAGAACAGGTATCATGGCCGGTTCACCTTGTCCTATCAAGACAATGGAAGAAGTTATCGAAAAGATGCATATGTCTGAGATCTGTATTACATACGGCCAGACAGAGGCTTCTCCTGCAACAACGATGTCCAAGACAACTGATTCCATCGATAAGCGTGTTAATACAGTCGGTCAGGCCATCTTCGGTGTTGAGTGTAAGATCGTTGATCCTGAGACAAACGAAGACCTTCCTGATGATGTAGACGGCGAGTTCGTAGCACGCGGATACAACATTATGAAGGGTTACTACAAGATGCCTGAGGCTACTGCAGCTGCTATCGACAGCGAAGGTTGGCTCCACACAGGTGACCTTGCAAGAAGAACACCTGACGGATACTACAAGATCACAGGCCGTATCAAGGATATGATCATCAGAGGTGGTGAGAATAT
>CADCPU010000418.1 GCA_902803365.1 Oscillospiraceae bacterium | reverse complement strand
TTTTCAGCTGAAGTGATCGTTTTCTGCGTACTAAAGAATTGGTTGATCCTGTTTTCCTCAAATCTCATAAAATATCCTCCAACACGTTTTTCGACATCCCCAATTCCACAATTATTATACTTCATTAGCTTCATCTTTTTTTCTGCCATAAGTTACGTCATAGGACGTATTAATTTGGAAAACGGTGTTTGTATCTATTGGTTGTGCATTCCATTTTTTAGTTACTCTTATTTCCAACTTCGAGATATGTGATCCCACTTTAAAGAGTTTTCCATACCACTTGCAATACTATCTACAATCGGAAGCAACAGCATCTTGAGCAAACTTACAACCTCTTTCAATTCTACATTTACTAAAGTTTTCTTCTTTTTTAGGAATGCCTTCCATCGGCTCTGATGAATCTCGCTTCCTATAAATTTTTCCGTGAATGCAAATATATCATCTAATCCAGTACCACGTCGTTCAAAAGTTTCACAGACGGCTTCCTTCAGTTCTATCCCATCGAAATCATATCGGTCAGCAAGTATATAGATATCGTAAAAATCCTTGTACCTGCTATTAGCATCTCCTAAAGAAACGATCGCCTCAAACTTTTCAGCTATTACTGATGAGATCGAATAGGCATAAATCTCCGGCACTTCCATATCAAGCAGCACGGGAAATTCCATCTTCACTCTGTTTGGATAAATAACATCTCCAAATCCAATATCTATTGATATCGGAATCTTCGTCATATCCAAATATGCAATGATAGAAACATTCACTCCATGATATTTCTTAAACTCTGTGATATCTTTTACATTCAAAGTGCCCAATTCAAACTTAAGCGCATCATCGCATTCGATAGAAAAGATATTTTCAAATACCGTCTTCATATCTTCTACATTATTCGGCATATTTTTTGCCAAAAGGTCGATGTCTCTTGTAGCTCTGGCAAACTCGCCTTCAAACAAAGCATATAGAAATATACCACCTTTAAGGGTAAAACGTTCCTTAAATTCTGACATTGACAGTCTGTATACAGATCTCTCCATTCCATACGCTATCAGTGTTTCCTGAAATGTCTTCCCACTCTTGACCGCCTGATTCTTCAATCTGTCTTTTACTGATGAAGCACTTATCATACAAGCACCTCAAGATATTGCCGCATTGCCTTATCGCATTTCATCAGTTCTGCATATTTGAGAAGACGATTCAGATTACGATCTTTCCTTTGCAGATAAGTCACAAGGATCTCTTTGGTTTCTTCTATCCCAACTTTTTCTCTGTAAAATACTATATCAACAACTGTTTTCTCTATATCATAGATATGGAATTCATTTCTGCCTTCCTTAACCGTTGTAACTCCCAGTTCATGTCTGTCATCCGTAAAATAGTGAACATTCATCTGTGGCCATTCAGGCACAGTAGACACCTTAGCCTTCCTTGGAATAGCAACATCCACTGCATCCGGAATAAATGTAGTCAGTTGATAATAAACTGCTGCACTAAGCAGACATATCACGCCCTTCGGTGCGTATGCTTCCGCATAATAAAAGTCTGATTCATCTCCATTGTATCCTACATTCTCGTAATAACTCTTATTCAGTTTTACAAGTTTTCCTTCACTGACCAGCTTACTGACCTTATACTGTGAAATACCTTTATCCCTGAGTTCCTGCATTGAAAAGATCTTCTGATCTTCAGGAAGCATTACTGAACCTGTCATCTGTCCCACCCCTATGTCGTCAATTTATTTTCGGCATTTTACATTTTTGCCGAATTATAATTAAATCTTACAACCCATACAGCTTTTTTTCAATCAAATTCTATGGACATTCCTTTTTATCTCCAAAAAATAATCCCGAAGCATTTCTGCTCCGGGATCATCTTAGATGTTAATTAAATTATCGATCACAGATTACTTCTTGTTCTGCTCAGCGATAGCTGCCTGTGCAGCAGCAAGTCTTGCGATCGGTACACGGAATGGTGAACAAGATACATAGTTGAGGCCGATCTTGTGGCAGAACTCAACAGATGCAGGGTCACCGCCGTGCTCACCGCAGATACCTACGTGGAGATTCGGGTTAACCGGCTTACCGAGGTCGATAGCCATCTTCATGAGCTTGCCGACACCTGTCTGGTCGAGCTTAGCGAATGGATCGTTCTCGAAGATCTTTGTATCATAGTAAGCACCGAGGAACTTACCTGCGTCGTCACGTGAGAAACCGAATGTCATCTGTGTAAGGTCGTTTGTACCGAAGCAGAAGAAGTCAGCTTCCTTAGCGATCTCATCAGCTGTGAGAGCTGCACGAGGGATCTCGATCATCGTACCTACCTCATACTCAAGGTCGACACCTGCTGCCTTGATCTCAGCGTCTGCTGTCTCAACAACGATATTCTTAACATACTTGAGCTCCTTGATCTCACAAACGAGCGGGATCATGATCTCAGGCTTGATGTTCCAGTCAGCGTGAGCCTTCTTAACTTCGATAGCTGCACGGATAACTGCCTTTGTCTGCATCTTAGCGATCTCAGGATATGTAACTGCAAGACGGCATCCTCTGTGACCCATCATAGGGTTGAACTCGTGGAGGGATGCGATAAGAGCCTTGATGGACTCAACGGACTTGCCCTGGGAATCAGCGAGCTTCTTGATGTCAGCCTCTTCTGTAGGAACGAATTCGTGGAGCGGCGGATCAAGGAATCTGATCGTTACAGGATAACCCTCGAGTGCCTCGTAGAGAGCCTTAAAGTCGCTCTGCTGGTAAGGAAGGATCTTGTCGAGAGCAGCTTCTCTCTCTTCAACTGTATCGGAGCAGATCATCTCACGGAAAGCAGCGATTCTGTCTTCCTCGAAGAACATGTGCTCTGTACGGCAGAGACCGATACCTTCAGCACCGAGCTCACGAGCCTTCTTAGCGTCCTTAGGTGTATCAGCGTTTGTTCTAACCTTGAGTACTCTGTACTTATCAGCCCACTCCATAACGCGGCCGAATGTACCGGCGATCTGAGCATCAACTGTAGGGATGATACCGTCGTAGATCTTACCTGTTGTACCGTCGATGGAGATGCAATCACCCTCAACGTATGTCTTGCCTGCGAGTGTGAACTTCTTGTTAGCCTCATCCATGTCGATGTCGCCACAACCGGATACACAGCATGTACCCATACCACGTGCAACAACTGCTGCGTGTGATGTCATACCGCCACGAACTGTGAGGATACCCTGAGCAACCTTCATACCTGTGATATCTTCAGGAGATGTCTCGAGACGAACGAGAACTACCTTCTTGCCCTGAGCTGCCCAAGCTTCAGCATCCTCAGCGGAGAATACGATCTGGCCGCAAGCTGCTCCAGGGGAAGCACCGAGTGCCTGTGCGATAGGCTTAGCATCCTTAAGAGCCTTAGCGTCGAACTGAGGGTGGAGGAGTGTATCGAGGTTACGAGGATCGATCATTGCAACTGCCTCAGCCTCTGTTCTCATACCCTCATCAACGAGGTCACATGCGATCTGCAAAGCTGCCTGAGCTGTGCTCTTACCGTTTCTTGTCTGGAGCATGTAGAGCTTGCCGTGCTCAACTGTGAACTCCATGTCCTGCATGTCTCTGTAGTGCTTTTCGAGTGTCTCGCAAACC
>CADCPU010000417.1 GCA_902803365.1 Oscillospiraceae bacterium | reverse complement strand
GATATCAACAACCTTCGGATCAAGTTCATATCTCGTGACCGAATTCGGATCATAAGGACTTCTGACCATGACAAAGCCTTCACGAAGTCGGTTCAAGAACCACTCGGAATAAAAAGCAGGTATATCCGTCCTCATCCCCGTGTTTATTATCATGCATTGCCCTCTAAGATATATCGAAGTTCATCTATATTATCTGCCATGATCCTCGAGCCTGACTCGATCAAAAAGTTCTTGCTCTTATATCCCCAGGTAACATTTATCGGTGTCATTCCCGAATTAAGTCCCGTCCTAAGATCGACATCGGAATCGCCGATATAACAGCAGTCTTCAGGTAAAAGTTCGAACTTTTTAAGTATCTCATTCACAAGCGTCGGATCGGGCTTATGCGGGATGCCGTCAACGTGGCCTCTGACTTCATCGATAAGTGCCGGGAAGTTGTGCTCGCAAAGCTTTTTGGCAGGTCCGTCCGACTTATTTGTCACGACAAACACCTTTACGCCTTCAGCCTTAAGGTCAGTCATGAGTTCCTTTATCCCCGGATAAGGTTCCGTGTTTTCGATACAGTGCGCATTATAAAAACTTCTGTATTCGTTCATTACCTTCTCAATGGTCTCTTCGCCGTATTCTCCGACCGACCATTCGACGAGCCTTCGAACACCGTTGCCGACATGGGATCTGACCTCATCAAGATCATGCTCGGGAAAGCCCGAAGCTACCCTGGCAGCATTAAGAGCGACCGCGAGCTGATCGATCGTATCAAGGATAGTGCCGTCCAAGTCAAAAAACACGGCCTTGTATGCGTACTTCATCAAAAACCTCCGAATGCCTGTAAATACAGACTTTGTAACAATGTTAAATCACAAAGATCAGTGCTCCATGAGCCAGATCTCGGATGAATAAGGCTTAAGGACGGAGCCTCCGCCGAAGTCATGGATCGTTCCGCTTATAAGTTCCTTGGCCTGACCGCAGCCTGCATCAAAATGAGCAGTATATTCATAGTTACCGGCATTGATCGCAACAAGGATCCTCTCACCGTCAGCATAACGCTCAAAGATACACTGATGGTTCGTAAGCACAACAGATCTGAACGAACCGTAGTTTAACGCCTTGCTGCTCTTCTTGATCTCGGCGAGCTTCGCGATATGAGAAGTCAGATCATTCCACTCAGGCTTATCAAAGCAGGCTCTGAGCGCAGGATCCCCCTCTTCCTTACGTGCCTTTGCTCCCCACTCGGATCCGTAATAGACGCACGGGAATCCCGGCATGGTGAATGCGAGCGTATAAATAAGCGGCAGATGAGCAGGATCGTTCAAGTTAGATGCGATCCTCGTAACGTCGTGGTTATCGACAAAGCTCATGAGGTGAAGTCCCCTGAACCATGACCAGTTCTCAGGACCAAACTGCTGGATCAGAGTATTTATGATCTCGAACATGTTCATACAGTTAAAACTGCTGAAAAGTCCCTTGTAGCAAGCATAGTTCGTACAGGAATGGCACATCTCGCCGTTGACCCACTGCTTGTAATCGCCGTGAAGGAGCTCACCCAGGAGAAGGAAATCTTCCTTAAGAGTTCCCGTGTACCAGCGAAGGCGCTTCAGGAAATCCCTGTCGAGGCAGTAAGCGACATCGAGCCTTAATCCGTCGATATCAAAGTAGTCGACCCAATACTTGATCTTATCGAAAAGGTGATTTATAACGTCTTCATTTCTGAGATTGAGCTTAACGAGATCGAAGTTTCCTTCCCATCCCTCATACCAGAAACCGTCGTTGTAGTTGGAATTGCCGTCGAAAGAGATATGGAACCAATCCTTATACGGGCTGTCCCACTTTTTCTCCTGAACATCCTTAAACGCCCAGAATCCGCGACCCACATGATTAAACACACCGTCAAGAACGACTCTGATGCCTTCCTTATGAAGGTTTTCGACGACTTTCTTAAAGTCCTCGTTCGTTCCGAGCCTCTTATCGATGAGACCGTAATCCCTTGTGTTGTAGCCGTGCGTATCGGACTCAAACACCGGTGAGAAGTATACGGCATTAATACCGAGCTTCTTAAGGTGCGGGATCCACTCGTTTACTTTGTTGATCCTCGATTCGAGCACGCCGTCGTTTTCGAAAGGCGCACCGCAAAATCCCAAAGGATAGATCTGATAAAATACTGATTCTTCAAACCACATAACATTCACCCCTGTCTATATATCATAAACCTCTGTTCTTAAGATCTGCCACGAGGTTTACGTAGAATTCACGTACATCAAAGCCCGTTATGTTCTCACGGTTAAGATCGATCATGTCGCCGTGAGATATACCGCGGTTATATTTATTCTCGAGATAAGTGTACTTGGAGCCCCAATGGAAAGCAGGCTCGCCTACAAGACCGTCATTCGGGCCGTCAAACTTATCAACGAACTTATAGCTCATATTGAGCGGGAAAGCTCCGCTCTTTGCTTTTTTCATACAGGAACCGACCGACTGTGTAAAGATGCCTGCTGCTTCATAATCGAAAGTATCGCACATCCGGGAGATAGCTTTACATCTTGTTGCGGTAAGATCTCTTACGGCCATTATAAAGTCCGGAGACTTATCTCCGAGCCTTTTAAGTGTCGCATTATAAGCACCTGCAACCTTCTTCTGGATAGGCTCATCGATCTTATCAAGGAGATATTCAGCGAATTCACAGCCTCCGTGCGGAGTATTGATCGTCGTAAGAGAAGCGATGTGCTCACCGATATCGGTCTTTGCTATCGCATACTTCGTATCAAGTCCGCCCTTGGAATGCGCGATGACATTGACCTTGTCGCAGCCTGTTTTCTCACAGACTTCGAGGATCCTCTCGCGGATCTTCTCTGCGGACTTTTCGACAGTCTCTGCAGACTCGTGATTGCCGTAGAATATCTTGGCACCGTTACGCTCGAGTTCAGCAGGGATCCTGCCCCAATAGTTCATAAAGCGGAAATCACGGAAGAAAATACCGTGCACCATAACGATCGGATACTTGGTCGCACAGATCTGTTCAGCCGCACGCTTACGGTCGGTCTTGATCTTCTTTTTCTCAAAGAACTGTTCCGCGATGCTCTTCCTTAAGATAAAAAAGAGAGCAACAAGGTGTGCTATCGGTATCCAACCGACAAGAAGTCCGATCAGCTTGAGCTTGAAGCTTACCTGAACGGAAGTAAAGTAGATCATGATGATACCGGTAAAGAATATGAGCACCTCAAGGACCACATAGCAGGCCAGAAGCACAAAAGCCGTTGCGCCTTCTTTGTCAAATGCGAAGAGAAACATATTCAGGAATACCGGAATAAGGATCAGAAAGAGACACAGAAGGAAATTTCCTATAGTAAGGACACGGAGTCGCCCACCCGTAGGTATCTTTATCTGTTCACTGTCTCTCATCTTCATCACCCCAAAACAAAAATACTTCGGGTATTATACACTAATAAGAAAGTCATTTCATTATAGCGGGCTTTATAAGCTCATCAGATAATCAGCGATGCCGTCCTCATCATTAGAGCCGATAGTAATGTCTGCCGCATCCTTAACTTCATTGAGCGCATTGCCCATCGCAACGCCGGTTCCACACATCCTGAGCATTCCGATATCTGCAAGATCATCACCGAATGCGGTAACGTCCGCAATATCCACGTCAAGATGTTCGCAGAGCTTTTGTATAGCGGTCTCCTTGGTAATGCCGCTCCTTGTGACCTTATACCAGTCGCCGTCAGTAAAATGAATGATGTCGCACTCAGGAAGTTCCTTCTTAAGAAGATCAGCCTTTTCCTCATCGAAGATCTCAAAGCAGATCTTGAGCGAAGGCTTACTAAAGTCCGCAAAATCCGTCTTGATGCTCTTGCCCCAGCTCTCCTCGAGCTTATCCTTAGGCGGATCGAAGTTCCTGTAAAATTCGGAATTACCGCCTGCTGTATCGACCGTGATATTTATGTCGCCGCAGACCTTCCTGCCGGTCTTTATTATCTCAGCGGTCTTATCGCCACTGAATTCGGAAGTAAATACAACCTTGCCACTGACGCTCACCATCGCGCCGCCGCTCGAGATTATGATCTCAGGTCTGATACTGTCAATGAACTTAAGACTGTTGCTCTCACTTCTTGAAGTCGATACTCCGATCATATATCCCTTATCGCGGATCTTAAGTACCGCTTCAAGAGTCCTTTGGGAGATCATCTTCTCGCTTGTTAAGAGTGTGCCGTCCAAGTCAAATAACAGTATCTTCTTCATTCACTATTCCCTTCTTCCGTTCTTTGTTAATGATATCTATCTCGTCCTTTGTGAGAACGCCCTTATTGATGAGCGCCTCCTCCATTCCGTTGTCGAGCATATAGTCAACGCCTACCATCTGCATGATGGTTATGGCTTCGATCATCTTCTGCCCCCGTCTCGGATTTAGCGAGTATTCTACACGAAGAGGATAACCTTGGAAAGACTTTTTTGTGACAAGACCGAAAGCTATCAATTCACGAAGCTGTTCAAGCAGCATCTTCTGATTGATCCCTTCGATCGCATGTTCAAGTTCGGACAATCCCATCGGGCCGTCCTTGAGCTGATATAAGATGATCGTCTTCCACTTGCCCTTCACCATATCGTGTACGATCTCGAGCGGGCACGTGTAATCATCTCTTATCTTCATAGATATTCCTCCGAACTTATCACCTTCGCAAACATCCCGTCCAATGATGCCATAAAGACTTCATGCACGGTAGTCGCATCTATCTTCCTTCCGTTAAACTTCAGAGCCTGCGTCGTACAGGCATCTTCGATAACGGTCACGTTATACCCGTAATTTTGACACATCCTTACTGTCGTATCAACACACATATGAGACATCATGCCGACTATGACGACATCCGTGATGTCGCGCTCACTAAGATATTCATAAAGGTCTGTACCGAGAAAAGAACTCGGCTTTTCCTTAAGGATCACCTTCTCTTCAGGCAGAGGCTTTACCGAATCATGGATGCACGACAACACATTAAAGTTATGCTTAATATGCACTACGGTCTTCCCTTCTTCCCTAAACCTTTGAAGTATAAGAGCAGCCTTTCCCGCCGCCTCCTTCGGTTTATGAAGGAGCAGCGGTCCGGGCGTGAAATATATCTTTTGAATATCGATCAGTATAAGAGCTTCATTTTTCATAAAGATCACCTCCGACCTTACGATAACGCATGTGAAGCCTTATGATAATTACCCACTTTTTTGTGGGTATCTTACGTAAACAGCCATCCTGCAAGAGGCGATAAGAATATCATTATGATCGAAAAGCAGAGCGAGTTTACGGATATCAATGTCGCTCTCGAATCTTCGGGAACCATTTGATTTAAGAGGATATCTGCTCTTATCTGTATTATGTCATCCGAAAAAGCCGTGACAACACCTCCAAGGGTCATGATCCAAGGTATCTTCGTAAACGCACACGCAGATCCCGCAATGACAAGTGTAAGCGTTACAGCGAACAAAGTTCCGAACTTAAGGCTTGAGACCTTTGGCGCTGCGAGAGCTCCGAATACACCGCCAAGATATGTAAGGAACAGCAACGGTCCGAGCCAGACCTTATCCACTCCCGCATCCTGGAGGATGTCCTGAAGAGAGAACAAGAGCAGCACATCAACTGCACCGACAAGACCGTTTCCGAAGATTATCTTTGAAGCGCGCGGATTATGCTTCAAAAAGCCGATGCTCTCCTTTATAAGGTTCCTGACGCGTTCTCCGTAT
>CADCPU010000416.1 GCA_902803365.1 Oscillospiraceae bacterium | reverse complement strand
TGTTACATACCTTGTAGTACCAAGCGATAACGAAGATATAAAGAGTCTCGATGATCTGGCAGGAAAGACGATCTATACAGGTGGTAACACTGCTTGTTAAGGTTACAATTAATCGGAGAAAGAAGCATCAATTCTCATCAGGCTTCTCATACTTTACGATCGGGTCTTCGTAATCGGTCGTCGTCTCCGTGTAGACGTAGGCCTTGCTGACGTGGCCGTAATCGCCGATGGTGCGAACGAAAGCATAGCGCGGCTCGCCGTGATCGGGCTTGAGCTCGTAATAGTAGAAACAGGTGGTCTCCACACAGTTAGGGTGGCCGATGGCGCCCGCGTCGATCGCATCCTGCAGGGTGTCATAGCTCGTTAGGATCTCGCGCATCTCGTCCTTTGTCACGACAGGACCGTCGGATTCGTTCCACAGATATGCATAGTTGTTGACCATGCGCGCATTGATCTCGTCCGAAGACGGCATATAAGTGAACAGATACAAAGAGTCGTCGCTCATCATGGGTTTCGCATCGCCTCTTATAACATTCGCTTCGCCCGGAAGGTTCATCATTGCAAGATAAGTTACGCCCTTGGCTTCGTCATGACCGCTGCCGTAGTAGGCAAATTGGACCGTGAAGAAATACCATTCGCCGTTGAACTTGCCTTGGTAGACGGCAGTTCCGGTCCTTATGCCTGTGTATTTAACGTTGCCGATCGAAGTTGTTCTCGAACGTTTGAGTTCCTTGAAGGTCACTCCTTTGGGGAAGACATCCAGGAAATCGTCGGCATACTGTTCAAACCCTTCGCGGTCGCGGGTCTCTTGCGAGAAGCACTCGACAAATTCATCGCGGTCGCCTTTTCGAGCGGCGTCGACGATCGATTTCATTGCCTGATCCGCAGCAACTGACTCCACGACAATGGACTCGTTGATCCACACTTCAGGAAGTGAGTCGTATTCGTCGAGGATCCCCATCTTGTCATAATTGGTTTTGTTATACGCAACTATTCCGATGATGATAAGGATGATGAACGGCAGCATACAAAGACTGCCTAAGACATCAAGGACGATCGGCCACACCTTCTTGGCGCGCTTGCTGTTGACAAGCCCTGCGATGAGCATGCCCAGTCCTATGAAGAAAAGCACTGCGAGTATGATGACAATAAATGCTCCGGCAACTAAAAACATTGACGCAAATGCCATAACAAATCCCTCATTGAGCATTCGACGTGGTGTCTGCTCTTAATTCATATGATCTACCCTATATACACCTACAATATCACATCTTCAGTGATTGGGGAATAAGCCAGGGTGGTGGATGTGATATTTGATAATATGCTTTGTTATTGTTACGCTATAGTGTATGAAATGCGATTAAATCCATAGTCGACTATTGATTTGATCGCAAAATGGCATTATTATGTATTTGTGGAAGGAGGCAGAAGAATGTATATAAACAGAGATATAGAAAAAGTTCTTCTTGACGCTGCTGATTCATTTCAGGTGATTACACTATATGGCAGCAGACAGGTTGGTAAGACTACTACTGTAAATATGCTATTTGGTGATAAGTTCGAATTCGTCACACTTGATGATGCTGAAGAGCTGGATCTTGCCATTACTAACCCTCGAGCCTTCTTCGAATCTCACCCTTGGCCTCTTATTATTGATGAGGTGCAAAAGGCGGTTGGTCTGTTAAATGAGATCAAGAAGATCGTAGATAAGCAAAGGCTTGTATGGATGAAGAATAATGAGCCCAGACAACTTATGTTTATTCTTACAGGATCAAATCAGTATGAGCTTCAGGATGATATATCAGAGTCTCTTGCCGGCAGAACTGCAATCATCAATATGTCAGGCTTCACCCAGATTGAAAAACGAGGTGATCATGGTTCCGTTTTCGAGGTGGACTTTGATGCTTTGATCAGAAAGCAGAAAGATCATCCGGACTATTACAAGGCAAGCAAAGACATATTTGAAGATGTCTTTCAAGGTGGTATGCCTGATATTATCACAGGAGAATCCAAACGGGATCTTTATTATAAATCGTACATAGATACCTATATAGAGAAAGACGTAAGGAAACTTATAAGTGCTTCAAGTGAGATGCAATTCCGAAAATTCATCGCACTTATAGCGTTGCGAACAGCGCAGGAACTGACGTACAGTGATATATCAAATGCACTTGGTATCAACGTAGATACCTGTAAAAGGTGGATCTCCATATTGCAGACATCCGGGATCATCTATCTTTTGGAACCTTATATGGCAAATGCTTCCAAGAGAATCATAAAGTCTCCAAAGTTATATTTTATGGATACGGGTCTTTGTGCCTATCTTTGTAAATGGCCTAATGCACAGATGTTGATGGATTGTGCTATGAGCGGAGCATTTTTTGAGACATATGTTGTCAGCGAGATTATAAAGAGTTTTTATAACAACGGCATTGAGCCAAAACAATATCTTTATTACTACAGGGATATAGATAAGAAGGAAGTCGATATATTACTGGTTAAAGATGGGGAGTTGTATCCTGTCGAAATCAAGAAGGGTGTTGCTCCGAACAAACCGACCAAAAATTTTAATGTTTTGGGGAAATATAATATGCCGATCAAGCGCGGTATGGTTATTGATAATGCCGATAAGATACGAGCATTGAACGATAATGCTTTTATATTCCCTGTATCGCTTTTGGGATTATAAGATCGGAGACTTGTATGAAGATAAAACTCACAGATATCATTGAAGCTATAGAGGAAACGGATCAAGATTCGGAATTCTATTTGGATAAAGAAACCGGAGAGATAGTATGGGTTAATGAAATGTGCATGGAGAATGATGAGTGGGAAGAAATAACTGATCGTCTTGATGAGCATGGTTGCTACCAACTTCCGACAAGATATGATATTCGTGATTACGATATTATGGTCGACTTCATACAAACTCTGTCAGAGGAAGTATCATGTCAATTGTCATCTGTTATAAATGGCCGAGGAGCATTCAGACGTTTTAAGGATACACTGTGTTATTTAGGACTTGAACAACAATGGTATGACTTTAAAGCTGATGCATACAAGAAAATCGCGATAGAATGGTGTACAGAACATGATATTGAATTTGAGTAATGCGGGTTATTTGGTCTTGCGTTATGTTTATCAATTTGCATTTTGTGTCGCATTTCACGCAAGGTAGGTCGTTTCTGTTTTTCGAAGCCTTATCAGTAAGTATACTCAGGCCATGTTGAGAAACTGAGGTGAAGAGTATGAAGAGAACGCTCGCATGCATTGTTATCGCTGCGCTTCTGATGTCAGGATGCAGCGCCAAAGATCCCCAAAACGGGACCGCGAAGACGTCGGCTGAGACGACCGAGACGACTGAGACGACTGAGACTGCGGAGACAACTGTTCTCGTGCCGCCTGAGTATGATCCCGAGCTCGAGCAGTATGCGGATGGATTTACGAGCAGCGAAGCTCTGTCAATCGTCATAGATGAATTCGTCCATGATTATCCGGTGCCATGCGGGATCTTCGATGCGTCGAGGGGAAGTTATGTCTTCGCTGAAGGTGATGACCGATATAATGTCACGAGCGACATAAAGCTCCTGGGCGAAGTCGACGGCTTCAAGATCACATGGTGGAGTTCCGATGAGTCGCTTATCAAATACGACGGAACAGTCACCAGGCCCAAGGACAAGAGTAAGTTTGTCTTGCTCATCTCGAAGGTGTCTGCCGGCGATTCATATATCATCGCGAAAAACACTTTCAGGATCGCTCGTGAAGACCCGGGGACAGATTATCCTGAGATGAATAGCCTTAAAAATATCGAAAATACTTATTATGGCGAATACTCCGATTTCGAGACATACTTTGACTTTGAATACGGCGAAAGGAGATTGAGACTTTTTGGCCTCTACGGTCCCGATATAGGATCTGCTGAAGAAGCAGAGCGCTTTATACATTCGTTTGACGGATTGGCACAACTCGGAAGCAGCGAACTCAGACTCGAGTCAGTCAATTGGTCGCTCAATGATATTTACTATGATTATGTTCAGTACTACAAAGGTGTGAGGACAAGCGGACATGTGCGCTTCTTTACATTCCTTAATGATCTCGGATTTGTCGACTTGATCTCGACTATCATCCCGATCTCTGACAACTTTGATGTCACTCCTGCATATACTATAGAGGAAGTCATGGAAGACTACGACCTCAAGTACGAGCCAGATCTCATCATCCAGACTCATGAGGGAAAAACATGCCTCACATGGGAGTTTTATATTCGCGATTTTATATACGTGGTAGATGCACGTGACGGTACACTTCTTATGAAGCACTGTACGGTTGTGTCGTGAAAATATTTTCCGACAAAAGTCTGCAATTTTACTTGCAGTCCCATTAATGGACATGCCGCTCTGGTACTATTGTGACAGATGGAATAGTACAGGGAATAGGACATAGAATAGGTATGGGAGTAATGGGATGGATGATAAAGTTAAGTTTACGGAAAGGGATAATCATTCTCAGAATAAAAAGATCGATGGAAGTGAGGTTACTAAGCTTCCTATCGGATACTGTCATATTCGCATTCACAGCGGGTATCTTGATAC
>CADCPU010000415.1 GCA_902803365.1 Oscillospiraceae bacterium | reverse complement strand
GCTTGCGGTCTTGGTCTTAAGGAAGCTAAGGAGCTCGTTGAGGCTGCTCCTAAGGCTATCAAGGAAGGCGTTTCCAAGGACGAGGCTGAGGCTCTCCAGAAGAAGCTCGAAGAGGCTGGCGCTGAGATCGAACTCAAGTAATCTTAGTTCTATTAATGCTATTAAATACGGCATGGTCGATTTTGACCGTGCCGTTTTTTATTTGCAGATTAAATTGTTCTTACTTTTGATCGCACATCCTGTCTATCATGGCCTCGATCGAGCCTCTGTTGATCTCACAAAAGCGTCTGAACTGGTTTTGAAGGTCATGCGACATGCCGTTCCTGAGCCAGTCAACGACCTGACCGAACAGCAGGCACTTAAAGAAGTGGATCAGGATCTCATTGTCCTCAGGTGAGATAACTCGGCCTTGTGTGAGCTTACCTAAGTATTTTCGAATAACATTATCCGCTATCTGCATGAAGTAGTGCTCGAAAATGTCCCTGCTCGAAGAATTGTAAAGATGAAGCGCCGCACGCCTGTTATCGAGCGCGAAGCTTATGACCGCGTCCATACAATCCTCGATCGAATCGAAATCTTCTCCGCCACCGATTATCTTATCGGTCTCTTCCGTAATTATCGACTCGATCAGGGTCGGGAGGTCCGCGTAATGGTAGTAAAACGAATTCCTGTTGATGCCGCAGTCACTGACGATATCCTTGACGGTTATCTGTGACAGCGGGCGTTCTTCCAACATTTTTAAAAACGATCTTTTTATTGCTCTTTCCGTATCCATAACTGGATTATACAACTTTTGAGCCGTTTATGATCAAGACAAACTAAAGGGAGCCGCCTCAGATCGTGAGACGACTCCCTTTCAGCAAAAGGAAACGGAAACTGAAAGATCAGGCAAAGCCGTGTTCTTCCATTACTTCGTAGAGGTTCTTTCTTCCTTGTTCAGCTTCTTTGCCTCTGATCATGAAAAGGATGATGGTGAGCGTTGTGCTGATTGCGAATATCGATACGAGTACCGCGATCGCCGTCTTATATGAAGCACCTCCGCCTATCGTGCTCCTGAATGCCGCTACCGTATATGTGAACGGCATGAACTTGTTCAAAGCCTGAGCAAACTTGCCGGAGATCTCGATAGGGTATGTACCTGCGGAACCTGCGAGCTGCAATACCATGAATATCAGCATAATGAAGCTTCCTACCTTGCCCAGGAGTACGTTAAAGAAGTACATGATGGACATGAATGCTATTGATGCAAGGCACGCTACGAAGATCGTCTGGCCCATGTTGACAGGTGCAAAACCGAGTGCCTTGTGGAGGATCACAATGAGGAGGATCGCCTGAAGGACAGCCATCGGATAGAGGACGCTTGCTTTGCTCAGCCACCACTTGAAGCCGGATTCGATACCGTCGTGCTTTGTGAGAGGATACATGAGGCAGAAGGCGAGGGATGCGACCCAGAGACCTACGGACATCATGTATGCTGCCATCGCGTGACCGTTGTCCTTAACGTCTGTGAGCTTGTTCTCGGTAGTATCTACCGGATTAGCGAACATGCTGATGTTGAATGTTGTAGAAGGTGTATCGGATATCTTCTTGGCACCGTCGCTGAGACCGTCCTTGAGAGTTCCCGTACCTGTGATGAGCTCAGGCATTGATTCTGCGATGAGTCCTGCGCCGTCGTTGACCTGAGAAGATCCGTCAACGAGCTTCTGTGCGCCGCTGCTGAGATCTGCTGCACCCTGGTCAACTGCTGCGATACCGTTGCTGATTGCTTCATTGTTGGATGTAAGTTCAGCTGTTCCGTTATGGAGCGTCTTTGTTCCGTTCGAGAGGTCTGAAGCACCGCTTCTGATCTTATCTGCGCCGCTTACGAGAGATGAAGCTCCGTTATCGAGTGCGGCTGCACCGGAGGAGAGATCTGTCGTTCCGCTGTAGAGAGTTGCGGCACCTTCGTTAAGTGTTGACATACCCTGGTTAAGAGCGGTCGTTCCCTCAGAGAGTGTCTTAGCACCGCTGCTCAAGTCGCTTGCGCCCTTAGCGGCATTCTGTGTACCGGCATAGAGGTCGCCTGCGCCCTTACTGAGTTCGGATGCGCCCTTGCTGAGATCTGCCGTACCTGTCTTAAGGTCAGATGAGCCTGTAACGAGCTTATCGACACCGTCGCTTAATGTGGAAGCAGAACTGTTGATCGTCTTAAGACCGCCCAATACAGAGGCTGATCCGTCGCGCAGGTTCTGTGAATTGGAATTATCTTCGCCTGCGATTGTAACAAGTCCGGTATTAAGTGCCTGAACACCGTTGTTGAGCGTCGTGACACTATTTCCGAGGCCGCTTTCGCCATTGATCGCGGAATCCATGAGCGAGTAGTTATAAGCTAGTGCATTAAGGCCGTCTGCCAGATCAGAAGGTACGATACCTGCTTCTGCAAGTCCCTGTACCTGCGTTGCAAGACCCGACAAAGAGGTGTTGAATGCTGCAGAGGATGCGCAAAGTCCGCCTTCGCCGTTTATCTTGTCGTTAAGTGCAGAAGATCCTGCCGCGAGCTGAGCAGATGAAGCACAAGCCGTGTCTACGCCGCCCGTATAGGCGATTATGCCGTCGTTGAGCGTTGAGGAACCCGTCTCGAGCTGCGATAGTCCATTAGTAAGACCCGGGATCGCGGACTGAAGTCCGACAAGTCCGTTATTGAGGTCTGCTGCACCGGTAGCTACTTTCTGTGCGCCTGCATCAAGAGTGCTCGCGCCCTGTGAGAGCTTATCTGCACCGGTGTTAATGGTGTTCATTCCGTCAGAGAGATTCTTGGATCCGGATGCAAGGGTAGTTGCGCCCTGATCGACCTTGCTCATAGCGTCTGCTGCGGATTTTGTGCCCTCCGATACCTGCTTGGCACCGTCGTTTACCTGAGCGGCACCGGAGGAGAGGGAAGAAGTTCCGCTCTTAAGATCCGTCGCGCCCGTATAAAGCGAGTCGGTACCGTTCTTGAGAGCAGATGCGCCGTTTTCGAGTGCGAGGGCACCGCTGTTGATATCTTCAGTACCCTTGAGATATGAATCAAGTCCGTTCTTAAGTTCTGATGTTCCGGATGCGAGCTTGCTGCTGCCGTCGTTAAGTGTTACTGTACCTTCATACAGGGTCTGTGTTCCGGTGGAGAGGTCATTGGCTCCGTCAGAGAGCTTGTTCTCACCGGTGATGATCTCCGATGTTCCGTCCGACGCGTCGCTGAGCTGAGTCGAGATGTCCTGAAGCCTGTCGTAGAATTCCTCAGCGTAGGTCTCTGTGACCTTCTGCTGGAGACTGAGCTCGATCTTGGTCATGGCTGATTCGCTGAGCTTCATTGCCACGTAGTTTGTAGCAGGGTTTGTCTCGTACGAGAGCATCATTGTCTCGGGCTTGTTCTCCGTGAGGGTCGTTGCGTTCCTGGAGAAGTTTTCCGGGATGGTGATCACCATATAGTAATCGCCGTTTACGAGGCCCGTGTGTGCCGTATCGGCATCCGTGAAGGTGAAGTCCATCGAGCCGTCAGTCGCGAGATTATCGACGAGGTCGCTGCCGATATTAAGCTCTTTGCCGTTAAAGTCGACCGGCTTATCGAGGTTTACTACCGCAACGGGAAGCTTGTCGAGTTCGCCGTACGGATCCCACATGGATTCGAGGAAGAATCCTGCGTAGATCGACGGGATAAGGATTATCGCCGTCAATACAAGGATCAGGAGAGGGTTTTTAAGTAGTCGTTTCCATTCCTGTTTTACCATTGATATCACTCCTTTGCTGTTTTCGACTTAGATGATAATTCCGACGGATAGGTGCCTCAATAGACAAAAAGTGCCTCGTGTCTAACAGAAAGATTTTTATTCATGGGGTTGCAAAATAAGTAAACCGTGCTATACTAATCACCAAAGGCTTTGACGAAGAGTTCTATTCAGTGCAAGTCATACAGAGAATGCGATGTCAGGTGAGAGTCGCTGAACCAGACTGGATACGATGTAGCTTCCGAGCCGGAAGGAAGAAAGGGTCTTTCCGAGTAGAACCTTCCCGTGAATGTTACGTTAGTGCATAGGGATTGATTGATCCCGATAAGTGGCGGCGACGCAATTTGAGTGGTACCGCGGGTGTATAAGATATCAACACTCGTCTCAAAGGTTTAAATACTTTGGGACGAGTTTTTTTGTCCCAGAAAAGGAGACTTTAGGTATGGTAAAAATGATCGGTGGTCTTGATCGCAAGATCAAGGAAATGGCGGGACGTATTAAGGACCTTCGTGAGATCGTTGGCCTTAGCGTTGAGGAAATGGCTCAGAAGACGGATGTCAGCGTTGATGAGTACTTGAAGTGCGAGTCGGGTGAAGTTGACCTGAACTTTGCATTTATCTATCGTTGTGCCGGTGCGCTCAAGGTGAACGTAACGGATATCATCGAGGGTTTCTCTCCTACGCTCGATTCTTACACCGTGACACGTGCAGGCAAGGGTCAGGAGATCGCAAAAGCACACGGCATGACTTACTACAACATGGCGTATGCTTTTAAGAACAGGATCTGTGAGCCTTTGTATGTCAGAAGCGAATACAGGGAAGATGCCCAGTTCAAGGACATCGAACTTACTACACACGAAGGTCAGGAATGTGACCTCGTTATCGAAGGTAACCTCCTCGTTCAGGTAGGCGACCACAAGGAGATCTTAGGCCCTGGCGACACTATCTACTTTAACAGTGACACGCCTCACGGTATGATCGCGGTAAACGGCAAGGACTGCGTATTCTATGCATTTGTCCTCAATGCTTCGGGCGAGCCTAAGATCGACAACAAGCCTGTGACAAAGATCGCAGGTACGAAGGTGATCGAGCCTGAGAAGAAGCAGAGGATCTATAAGAACTATATCGACGTTGAGTTCAACGAGAACGGAACACCTATCAAGATGTCCTTCAAGAACACAGAGAAGTTCAACTTCGCGTTCGACCTCGTTGATGCACTCGCCGAGCGTGAGCCTGATAAGCTTGCAATGCTTCACATCGCCCAGGATAAGACTGAGAGAAGATTTACCTTCCTTGATATCAAGAAGGGATCCAACCAGTGTGCCAACTACTTTAAGTCCCTCGGCATCAAGAAGGGCGACAAGGTAATGCTCGTTCTCAAGCGTCACTATCAGTTCTGGTTTGCAATGATGGGCTTGAACAAGCTCGGCGCTATCGCTATCCCTGCTACAAACCAGCTCCTTGAGCACGACTTCGACTACAGATTCAAGTCTGCAGGCGTATCCGCGATCCTTTGTACGGCTGACGGTGATACGGCTCATCAGGTCGATATCGCGGCTGAGAAGAATCCGGGACTCCTCCACAAGATCATCGTTAACGGCACCCGTGAGGGATGGCGTACATTTGATGAAGAATATAAGCTCTACAGCAGCAAGTTCGAGCGTACTGAGGATTCACCTTGCGGCGATGATACGATGCTCATGTACTTTACTTCAGGTACATCAGGCTATCCTAAGATCGCAATGCACAGCTACAAGTATCCTCTCGGTCACTTCCACACTGCAAAGTACTGGCACTGTGTAGATCCTGACGGACTCCACTTCACGATCTCCGATACAGGCTGGGCTAAGGCTATGTGGGGTAAGCTCTACGGACAGTGGCTCGCTGAAGCAGCTACATTCGTTTATGACTTTGACAGATTCGATGCCGCAGACATCCTCCCGATGTTCGCGAAGTATCACATCACAACATTCTGTGCACCTCCTACGATGCTCCGTATGCTCATCAAGCAGGACATCTCCAAGTACGATTTCTCTTCCGTTAAGCACATGACTACTGCAGGCGAGGCATTGAACCCTGAGGTATACAGACAGTTCGAGAAACATACAGGTCTTCAGATCCTCGAAGGCTTCGGCCAGACAGAGAGTACGATGATCATCGGTAACATGAGAGGTGCTGACCACAAGATCGGTTCTATGGGTAAGCCTGCTCCTATCTACGACGTAGACATCCTCGATCCGGACGGCAATTCCGTTCCGGTAGGTGAGACAGGCGAGATCTGTATCAATGTAAAGGACGGTGCTCCTTGCGGACTCTTCAAGGGTTACTATAACGATACCGAGAAGACAAACGAAGTATGGCATGACGGCTGGTATCACACAGGTGATACTGCCTGGAGAGATCAGGATGGTTTCTATTGGTATGTAGGCCGTGTTGATGACGTTATCAAGTCTTCGGGTTACCGTATCGGACCTTTCGAGATCGAGAGCGTTATCATGGAGCTTCCTTACGTACTTGAGTGCGGTGTATCTGCTGCTCCTGATGAAGTAAGAGGTCAGGTAGTCAAGGCATCGATCGTCCTCGTTCCTGGTACTGAGGGTACTGAAGAACTCAAAAAGGAGATCCAGAACTACGTTAAGGTCCATACGGCTCCTTACAAATATCCGCGTGTTGTCGTATTCAAGGATGAACTTCCGAAGACAACGAGCGGCAAGATCCAGAGAAACAAGCTCTGATCTGTTCGAAAATGACTGCGCAGAGGGACTTTTAGTAAGTTCCCTCTGCGTTTTTTGTTTCTCGAAAAAACTTCTTGACGTATGATGACTTGGTTGTTATAATTGTTAAGCATTGCGCATAAGCAAGGTTTATATGGCGGCATAGCTCAGTTGGCCAGAGCGTCCGGTTCATACCCGGCAGGTCGTAGGTTCGAATCCCACTGCCGCTACCATATAAGGCCCGTTGGTCAAGCGGCTAAGACGTCGCCCTTTCACGGCGGAGTGACGGGTTCGATTCCCGTACGGGTC
>CADCPU010000414.1 GCA_902803365.1 Oscillospiraceae bacterium | reverse complement strand
GATAATCTGATGATCTTATTCATAGTTACCAGCCCATCTCTTTCAGGAATGTCTGAAGCGACTCTCTTCTGCTGTTCTCTTCATCAGTTCCGTAGGATGACATCTTATGCTCGCCTACGACTGTTCCGTCTCTTAAATAGATGATCCTGTTGCCGCGAAGTGCCGTCTTGATGTCGTGAGTTACCATTACGATGCTCTGACCGCGCTTGTGAAGTTCGGTAAAGATACCGAGAACGTCCTGACCTGATGCGGAGTTCAATGATCCTGTCGGCTCGTCCGCGAAGAGCATCTGCGGATCGTTTATCACTGCTCTTACGATCCCCACGCGCTGGCATTCACCGCCTGATAACTGATTCGGGTATTTCTTCCACATATCTTCGCCGATTCCTACGCTCTTAAGAAGTTCCTTAGCCTTCTTTACAAGTTCGGGCGAATTCTTCTGTGCGACAAGGGCACCCGTCAGGATGTTGTCAAGCACGTTCATGTTTTCAAGAAGATATATGCTCTGGAAAACAAATCCGCAGTGCTTTCTTCTGAACATCGCAAGCTTGTCGTTGCTGTAACCGGAGATATCTTCGTCATTAAAGAAGACCTTGCCCATCGACGGCTTATCCATACCGGAAAGTGCATAGAGCAAGGTTGATTTACCGGATCCGGATGCACCCATTATCACGGTAAAATCCTTCTCCATGATCTCAAGATCGAGGTTCTTTATTACATGCTGCTGCGTTCCGTCGTTCGAGAAGGACTTGCAGAGTTTTTCGGTTCTGAGTATTGCTTTCATCTTATGTTTGCTCCCTTTTTCGTGATCTTATGATCCAAATATACCGCAGGGGCAAACAGACTTCTTTAAGGAAGCACTATCAAATTCTTATCAAATTCTTATCTGATCCTCACAATTCCCATTCGCGGGTCCATTTCTCGTATCCTTTTTCCCATGTTTCTATCGAAAAAGGTCTTCTCTCATCACCAATGCTCCTCGCGTAATCATCAATGAACTTCAGGAAGAAGCCGATATGCTCCTTGGCCGTCTCAAGTTCACGGATAATGACCTCTGTCCACACACGCGCCTCTGCGTACTGCGAAGTCTGCTTAAGCGAATCGATATACTTTTCCTTATCCATCGGCACTCTGCACTCGTCGATCTTAACTGAGCCTTCGTCATCGATACTTATGATCGTATAAGGCATGCTGCCCAAGATACCGTCGAGCGGCAGTCCGCACGAGCCCGGATTAACGAGATACACCTCTCGCCCCGGGACCTTATAACTCCACTGGATATGCGAATGTCCGAATATGTAGATACCATCGTCCAGCGCGGCAAGTTCATCCATAAAGAGCTTGTCGCCTTCGATAAAGGCAGTAATATCCTTCTTAACGTATTCCTGATCAACCGTCATCTTCGCATAGCGCTTTGCGATGATCTCCGAACCGAAGACCCTAAGCTCACATTCGCCCGCGAATTCTTCGAGTTTATGCGCGATATGGATACCAACGCCGTTTTGGATCGTGTCGATCCTGCCCGGCACTGACAGGATATAGTCCCGATTGTCTTTGCTTACGTTCTTGTACGTCCAATACGAGATCTGAAGCTGGCCGTCAGTCCATCCGCTCTGATCCTTGCCTATAAGGTTTTCCAGATACACCTCTTCGTTACCGCGGACGATCATCTTGCTCTTGATACTCCTTAAAGTCGCGATGCAATGATCGGGGAACGCCCCGCTTAAGCAATAGTCGCCTGCGAATATAAAGTCGTCGATCCCTCTTTTACACGCATCATCAAGAACAAGGCTTAACGCCTGCAGGTTTCCATGTATATCCGCAATGACCGCATAGTTGATCCCCATTTCGATCCTCCTTTTAACTTGATATATATTATTTTACCAAAACAAGAATTTCACCCTTCAGATATGATATAATCCAGCACTATAAGAGGTTGGGGTTACGATAATGAGCAATACTAAATATATGGAAAAGGCAGCTCGCAAAAAAGGGCTCAACAAATTCAAGAAATACTTCAAAATATTGATCGCATTTTCCGCGATCTGCCTGGTCCTTATCGCTGCTATCCATATTATGCTCAGTTCCCTGCCTATGAACGGAGAAGATATCAGCGTCTCGGTCTCCAGTACAGAATACCGGGAAAAACGGATATTTAAATATATACCCCGAAGACAATTTATCGTGAACGTGATCTCAGCAGGTCAAAAATACATATTGATCGGTGCTGACGAGAGCGATGCTCCAAAATACAAGGAGATCAAAGAATCACTTACCGAATTAACCGTCTACAAATATAATGACAAGATCTATGTCGACAAAAATGCCGCCAAGGATGACACCATTCTCGGTTCAGCCGTAAGATTCTTCATATATACGCTGGTGCTGACTGAAGTATGCCTGATCGGCGCTTTCCCCGCATATGTCGCAAAACGTCATACATATAAGACCAAGTACAGCAGTGAGGAATATGATATTCCCCCAGAAACCGATACCGAGGAGCCCGGCAACCACACATCAAGTTATTCTTCATTGGCATACCTCAACTTCGATCTTGAAAGAGAGATAAATTCGATAAAGCTCGACTCATCCCCGTTCAAACCGTACCGTGATATCAGGTTCAGTTATATCGGTCAGTGGACACTGTGTGATGTAAGGGCCGGTTCATCAAGCTTTGATTGGAAAACGATACTTGATTGGGCCCAGCACATGATCGGTGCAGATTTTAAGCGAGTCGATCAGGTTACGATCCAGTCAAAAGACACGGCCGAAAAGAACTGTATCGCGGAATACAAAACACGCGGCAAGATCAAGACCATGCCTATACTTGCAGAAGAAAAAGGTCTTCTGAGCATCGCAGGAAAGAGTGTAAGACTCGATGCGCCTCTTAAGATAGTCTGGGTCACTCATACGAACAAACTCCGCTTCTTCACCACGATCACGGATAAGGATCTGATCCAGCAATATGCAGAGGATATGATCACCAAACAGATATAACAGTTGGAAGGACCCGGACCATTAAAGTCCCCTTACGAAATAATAGTCATCTCCGACTCTGTATGATGTTCTGGTAAATCCGTTACGCTCGTAAAAGCGAGCGGCATTCTCATTATCCTTTTGAACTTCAAGAACGATCGGTCTTACGCCGAAGTCCTCATATGCTCTGGAGATCGCGGCTTC
>CADCPU010000413.1 GCA_902803365.1 Oscillospiraceae bacterium | reverse complement strand
TTTTCGAGGATCAGATTTATGACATCTCATCCGAAGGATATCACTGATGATGTCCTTCATATAATGGCCAAGTATGACACTATCGAGCGTCACCTGCATCTTCCGCTCCAGTCAGGTTCCGATGCAGTATTGAAGCGCATGAACAGACATTATACGAGAGAGAAGTACTTAAGGACTGCCAAGCTCTATCGTGAGCTCATCCCTGAAGGAACGCTCTCAACTGATATCATCGTCGGTTTCCCGGGCGAGACAGAAGAGGATTTTAAGGATACATTGTCTCTTGTTGAAGAGATGAGATTTGACTCCGCATTTACTTTCCAGTATTCAAGAAGACCCGGCACACCTGCAGACAAGTTTGAAGATCAGATCCCTCAGGATGTTGTTACTGAGAGATTCGGAAGACTTCTCGATCTACAGAACAGACTGGTATATGAGTCAAATCAGAGCACTGTAGGAAAGACCTTTGAAGTCCTGATCGAAGGTGAGAGCTCTACTGCTCCCGATATCCTGTCAGGCAGGACCAAGTGCAGCAGATTGGTTAATTTCACGATACCTGAGGAATTGGGTATCACATACGGATCGGCAAACGATCTTGAAGGCAGGCTGTGCATCGTTAAGATCACGAACGCAAGGCCATATTCAATAGAAGGGGTAATGGTCGAGTTACTGAATGAGTGATAATAACGAGAAACTTTTAACATTAGACAGCGTCAATATTGATGATCTGTCACCAATGATGAAGCAGTATGTAGAACTCCGTAAGACTTTGGGAGACACACTGCTTTTCTACAGATTAGGCGATTTCTATGAGATGTTCTTCGATGATGCGATCCTCGTATCAAGGACTCTCGAACTTACCCTCACGGGTAGAGACTGCGGCTCCAATATGCGCGCACCTATGTGCGGCGTTCCTTTCCATGCATATTCGACTTATGCCAACAGGCTCCTTAACCAGGGATTTAAGATCGCGATATGCGAGCAGCTGGAAGATCCTGCAACATGCAAGGGTCTTGTTAAGCGCGGCATCATCCAGGTCCTTACGCCGGGTACCGTAACTGATAATAACGGACTTGAAGAAAGAAAGAACAACTTCCTCTTGAGTGTCTATGCAGTAGGCAATCAGTATGGCGTCTGCGCATCGGATATCACTACCGGTATCTTTGAAGGAACTCAGCTTACGACACTTGATAACAGCGAGCATCTCTTAAACCTCGTTGCCAAGTATCTGCCTTCGGAGCTCATCTATAATGAAGCTTTCGAAAACAGTGAGATCTTAAAGCTCATCAAGGCTCATTTCCCGATCGCATTTACGGTCAAGCCTGACAGATTTTTCGAGAAGGGCAGGGCTCTCGACAGAAATAACGAGGGTAAAAGTGCCAGAAACACCGATCTGTTCAAGGATCCGGAACTCGTACTCTGCAGTGCCGGCGGTCTTTTAAATTACGCAGACGAGACTCAGGCAGGCAAGATCTACCATCTTGACGCACTCGAACTTTTTAAGATAAGCGATACGATGGAGCTCGATTATTCAACGAGGACCAATCTCGAGCTTACTCAGACGATAAGGACCAAATCCAAGAAAGGTTCGCTCCTTTGGGCAATCGACAGGACCAAGACTTCCATGGGCGGACGACTCATCCGCAAGTGGGTTGAAGAACCTCTCGTTCATCTGTCCGGTATCAACTCAAGACTTGATGCAGTTGAGGAAGCACACGAGAAGTTTATCGCAAGACAGGAGATCATCGAAGGTCTCACAGGTCTTTACGATATCGAGCGTCTCGTAACCAGAGTTGCTCTCGGAAGCGCCAATGCCAGGGAACTTCTTTCTCTTAAGATGGCTTTGGGCAAGCTCCCGTTCCTTATCGATCGCACCAAGGAATTCTCCAAGGGCTTGTTCAGATATATCAATGAGAATCTCGATCCGCTCACAGATGTCTATGAGCTCCTCGATAAGACCATCGCGGAAGAACCGCCTATCGGTATCAAGGACGGAGACATCATCAAGGAAGGCTATTCGAAGGAATGCGACGAACTTAAGGAGATCGCTACCAACGCCAAGGCTTATATAATCAAGCTCGAAAATGACGAGAAGGAAAAGACCGGCATCAGGACTCTTAAAGTCGGCTATAACAAAGTATTCGGCTACTATATCGAAGTAAGCAAATCCTTCGCTGAGCAGGTACCTGAGACTTATATCAGAAAGCAGACACTCGTTAATGCAGAGCGCTTCATAACACCTGAGATCAAGGAACTCGAAGATAAGATCCTCGGAGCTTCCGCTAAGCGCAATAATCTTGAATACGAGATCTTCTGCAAGGTCAGAGATGCCGTATCCGAAGAACAGAGAAGGATCTTTGCGACGGCTAAGGCTGTTGCACTCCTCGATGTCGTTACTTCTCTTGCAGAACTTGCTTCAGCTGAGAACTACGTTCGTCCTAAGGTAGATGATTCTGAAGATCTCGAGATCGTTGACGGTCGTCATCCTGTTGTAGAGCAGATGCTCAAAAATGACAGATTCGTACCTAACAATACTGATATCAAGGATCGCGACAGGCTTATGGTCCTCACAGGTCCTAATATGGCAGGTAAATCGACTTATATGAGACAGGTGGCACTCATCGTGCTTCTGGCTCAGATCGGATCATTCGTTCCGGCTAAGTCCGCAAGGATCGGTCTTGTAGACAGGATCTTTACCAGGATCGGCGCATCTGATGATATCTCACTCGGTCAATCAACGTTTATGGTCGAGATGAGCGAAGTATCATCCATTCTCAATAATGCTACCCGCAGAAGCCTCTTGCTTCTTGACGAAGTAGGCCGCGGAACGAGCACATATGACGGCTTGTCTATCGCATGGGCCGTTATCGAATACATAACAGATCCGAATATCTTATATTCGAGGACTATATTTGCTACGCACTATCATGAACTGAATCAGATGGCCAAGCTGCAGCAGGGCATCTTCAATTGTCATGTCGACGTTAAAGAGAAGGAAGACGGTGTCGTATTCCTTCATAAGATAGTTCCGGGTGGAACTTCAGACAGTTATGGTATTGAAGTAGCAAGACTTGCGGGAATTCCTGATGAAGTACTCAGGAGAAGCCGTTCGATCCTATCTGAGCTTGAGCGTATCGGTACGTTTAAGGTCAACAACAAGGAAACCGAAAACGGTCAGGTACTTCCTTCTGCGGCTGCAATGCCGGGTCAGGAATCACTTTTCAATCCCGAGAATGTCTACTATCGCAAGGAAGACAAATTGCGTAAGGCATTACGGGATATCGATGTTACCAAGATAACACCTCTCGAGGCGATGAATATATTGTACGGCTTAACTGAACTATTAGAACAGGAGAATGAAAATTGAGCAGGATCAATATACTTGACAAAAAGACCGCAAATGCGATCAAAGCAGGTGAGGTAATCGAACGCCCGGTGTCCGTTGTAAAGGAACTTTTCGATAACGCAGTGGACAGCGGAGCATCAAGGATAACAGTTGAATACAAAAACGGCGGCATCACGATGATCCGCGTAACAGACAACGGAATAGGAATGGACAGGGATGATGCTCAGAAGGCCTTCCTGATCCATGCAACTTCCAAGATCAAGAAGATCGAAGACTTATTGTCTTTGAGTACTATGGGCTTCAGAGGCGAAGCGCTTCCTTCCATTGCAGCAGTCTCCAGAGTATCTATCCTTACTAAGCAGGAAGATTCCGATATCGGAACACTTGTCGAATATGATGACGGAGCGCAGGTCCGCTGTGAAGACGCAAGCACTGACAACGGCACGGTAGTAACTGTAAACGATCTGTTTTATAACACTCCGGCCAGATACAAGTTCCTTAAAAAGGACGCTACCGAGGGTATGTATATCGCTAATCTCGTAGAAAAACTCGCGATAGTCAATCCGCATATAACCGTTAAGCTCATTAAGGATGGTCAGGTCATCCTGGCTACTCCGGGTAATGGATCGATGCTTGATACGATCTATGCCGTTCACGGTAAGGATATCGCATCTGCACTCATCCCGGTCAACTACACACACGAGAACATCAAGGTTACGGGATTTACGGCGCGTCCTGATCTTACACGCGGAAACAGAGCTCTCGAACTTGTCTATGTAAATGACAGATCAATAAAGAGCTCAACAGCTACTGCTGCGATCGAAGAAGCATACAGAAATTCAGTCATGAAGAATAAGTATCCTATCTGCTTCCTGACTGTCTATGCAGATCCGGCAGAGGTCGATTGCAACATTCATCCGCAGAAGATCGAAGTCAAGTTCTCAAACGACTCCAATCTCTTCAGGGCGATCTATCATGCGATCACAAACGCACTTGAATCCATAAAGCCTCAGAAGCAGATGCTCGCACAGGATGATCTTCTTGAAGAATTCAGTCCTGATAAGCCAAAGGCTGATCCGATCGACTATATAATGAACCGTCCTACGGATAACGGCGACAAAAAGGAGGTATTTACTCATAGCGTCTCCAAGCCGTCACAGCTTGAGATCCGTGCATCAAATAATATCCTCAATATCCTCTCAGGTATTGACTCTATGGAAGAAAACGGATCAGAACCGGCTCAGGAATCTTCCTCTATGGAATATGTTGCTCCGGAGCCTTCCGTTCAGCTCGTTGAGCCTGTTATTGCTCCGA
>CADCPU010000412.1 GCA_902803365.1 Oscillospiraceae bacterium | reverse complement strand
TTACATTTCTTGCTGCCTCTTGACGAGAAGCATACTTGAAGATCTTATCTACCATACTTTCAACGAGCCTGCATGAGAAGTACGGGAGTACGAGTGCAGCAGGGAAGAAGACGATCATGAGTGCGAGCGAAAGGATCATGATGAGCCAGATCTTGATCGTCGTTCCGAGATACATGGTCGAGAGAGTAAAGCCGTTCTTAAAGATCGCAACCGTTGTATTGTCGTACCTGGCAAGCAGTGCGATGACAAAAGGATAGGTAAATACGATCGGTATAAGAAGGATAAAGCTCGTAGGGAAATAGAAATCAGGCATCTTGATGTTGCCTATACCGTAATAGCCGATCAGGATATTCAGAACCGTTACGGCAGAATATAATACGTATATTATATTAATAATAATACCTTGTTTAATATTCTCCTTGAATGACTTAAAGAAATCAGACTTAGGTGAACCTGAGTGCTTTACACGTCTTTTCCTTACTGCGTAGTAAAGAGCCGCGGTCGAAGGAACGGCCGTAACAACAGGGATACAGAAGACAAGCCAAAGCAGCGACAGGATCATTATGTCGCCTAATTTGTCGCCGAAAGAGTAGAAGCGGCTGTTGGTCACCTTGTTGTAAAAATTGTCGTCATTCATGGCAAATATCCTTTTGAACTGCTTTAAAAACAGTATAATAACCATAGGATAAAAAATCAACTGACAGTCTAGCATACTAGTACAAAATATTTTCTATTCGTGATAGAATCAGTATATAAATTCTTGTGGAGGTTCGATATGAGTAACGGAACAGTGCTTGCCGGTATCTTCGGCGACGGAATGGTCATTCAGCGTAATGAAGATTTCTACATCTGGGGTCAGGACTCGGGTGACAAGATAAAGGTGTTTTTCGATGACGCGGTATATGAGGGCGACGTGGTCGACGGTCGGTTCAAGATCTGTATCCCTGCTCATTCTGAAGGTACAGGCTTTACGATCAAGGTCGAGGGTACTGATACGATCGAATTGAAGGATGTCTGCTTTGGTGAGGTGTTCCTCCTCGTAGGTCAGTCCAATATGGAGCTTCCGGTATACAGGACTCTTGACGAATCCGAAGAAGAAGTCAAAGCATCGAACTATCCTTATATCAGACAGTACAGACTTACGCCTCAGTACAGGCTCGATGAAAACAAGCTTGCAGATCTTCCTGACAGCAAATGGACGGCAGCTGTTCCGGGCGAGATCATGGAGATGAGTGCAGTCGGTTTCTTCTGCGCCAAGAATCTCGGACTTGATTGTCCTATCGGATTTGTCATGGCAGCTCAGGGCGGTTCGACTCTCGAAGCCTGGATGCCTTATGATCTTCTCTCGAAGTTCGGTGACTACAGCGAACTCGTAAACAAGTTCCACGAAGACGGTTCTCTACAGCAATATCTCCACGAACAGGATGTTGAGATCGCTGCATGGCGTGATGCGCTTAATGACGAAGGCCTCGAAAAACGTGCTCTTGCGATCCCTGATGATGCAGTCGACGTAACTTTGCCGGGTATGTTCCTCGAGAGCGAAGGAGACGGATATACGGGAAGCATGTGGCTTTATAAGGAAGTTGAGATCAATGAACCTTGTAAGGATGCATTCCTCTATGTAGGAGAACTTGTTGATGCAGACGATACATATATTAACGGAGTACATGTAGGATCTACGCCATATTGCTATCCTCCGCGTAAGTATCCGTTTGACGGTTCTATCCTCAAAAAGGGTAAGAACCTCATCGCAGTAAGACTTATAGTTAATGATAAGAACGGCGGTTTCCTCAAGGACCACCGGTATTACCTGAGAAGCGGTAATGAAAAGGTATCTATCGAAGGTACATGGAAGAGATCTTATGAGAATAAGGCTGAAGCTTCCTGCCGTCCTGTTACCATGGGTCAGACGATACCGACGGCTCTTTACACAGCATCGATCAAGACGATCCTCGATGTTAAGTTCAGGGGAGCATGGTGGTATCAGGGTGAGAGCAATGCGGAAGATCCGTATAACAACGACCCTAAGCTCGGTGATCCGAAGGATTATCCTTACAGAGGATATGATGCGCTCTTTAAGGCGATGGTCGAGAGGTGGAGAGCAGACTTCGGTCAGAAGCTGCCGATCGTTGTAGTCGAGATGCCTGATTATGTTAATCCGGTAACGGGCTTGGGTGACGGATGGCTTGTGATCCAGGAGATGCAGCGCAAGGCTCCTGAGCAGCTTTCCGATTGTTCGTATGTACATGCCAAGGATCTCGGTCAGCCTTATGAACTTCATCCGCAGCTTAAGAGTGAGCTCGGAAAGAGGATGGCTGAGCAGGTTAAGAAGTACCTTTAATGAAGGCACACTTTTGAAAAAATAAATAAAAATATACAAAGAACAATATCGAATTATACATATTGCAGATCTGAAAAAAATGAAAAGTGGATATCCAAAAGACAATAGTGGATATTCACTTTTCTTTATGTTGCTGGTTGTGCAAGGTGTCCAAAAAATGATTCGCGCATGTGGTTAATATATTGACATATGCATACCTGAGTGATAGATTTTAAGAGTCAACTAGTATGCAAGCACACAAGCAGACTAAGATTAGAGTATGACGATCCAGAAAACTTTTAAGAGGTGTGTTTATGAGTAGTTACGTTCAACGTAATCTTGGCAAGGCCAACAAACAGGGCAACGTCAAGAAGCATATCAGTCGCTACTGGCAGCTTTACGCGATGCTGATCATCCCGATCATCTATTACATAGTATTCAGATATGTACCTATGATCGGTAACGTTATTGCATTTCGTAAGTATCGTGCAGGCGGTAATATCTTCGGTGACGAGTTTGTAGGTGTTAAGTATTTTAAGCAGTTCATTACGAACGAGACATTCTGGAGAGCTTTTAAGAATACGTTGACATTGAATATCACGTATCTTGCTTTCAGATTCCCGCTCACATTGATCTTTGCTCTTCTCATTAACGAGATCAGAAATCTTCACTGGAAGAAGTTCGTTCAGACAGTATCCTATCTGCCTCACTTCGTATCGGTAGTTATCCTTTGCGGTATGGTCAAGGAAGTCGTTTCCACATCCGGCCCTATCAATAACTTCCTCGCTTCGATCGGCAGTGATAAGATCAGCTTCATCTCTGAAGCAAAGTGGTTCTCCACGATCTTCGTAGCATCCGGTGTTTGGCAGAGTCTCGGTTGGGGAACTATCCTCTACCTTGCAGCCATGTCCAATATCAACCCTTCTCTTTATGAAGCTGCAGCCGTTGACGGTGCAGGTCACTTCAAGAGAGTATGGCACATCACGATCCCTTCGATCCTTCCTACGATCACGACATTGTTGATCCTCGATATCGGTGGTCTCGTCGGATCAGGCGGAGCATTCGAGAAGGTATACCTCCTTTATAACCCTATGACATACGAGACGGCAGATATCATCTCCACATACGTATTCCGAATGGGTATCGATGGCGGTAACTTCAGTTATGCTACAGCGGTAGGTCTTTTCGAGGGCATCATAAACCTCATATTGCTCACGATCGCAAACTTCGCATCCAAGAAGTTTACGGACAGCAGCTTGTGGTAATAAGGGGGTAGATGACAATGGCAAAAAAACAAAGCAGTCCGGCACTTAAGATACAGGAAAATATAGGTTACAAGATCTTCGTTGTTTGCAATGCACTTTTGATGATCCTCATCTGTATCGCAACATTATTCCCGTTCCTTTATCTCGTATCCCAGTCCTTCTCATCCGATCAGGCGATCATAAGAGGTGAGGTAGGTCTCATCCCTAAGGAGTTTACTCTCAGGACATATTCCTACGTACTCTTCCAGGGTGACTTTCTTATGTACTATAAGAACACTCTTGTCTATACGGTAGTAGGTACTCTCCTTTCATTGCTCTTCTCGGCTATGCTCGCATACCCGATGGCAAAGAAGGAACTCAAGTTCAATCGTTTCCTTACTCCTTTCATCATCTTTACCATGTACTTCGGCGGTACATTGATCTCCAACTACATCTTGGTAATCAAGTTGGGACTTAAGGACACGATGGCAGCCTTCATCCTTCCTATGATGATCAGCACATATTACGTAATCCTCATGAAGTCATTCTTCCAGGGTATCCCTCAGGATCTCGAGGAAGCAGGTGAGATCGACGGTCTTAGCAAGTTCGGTGTTTTCTGGAGGATCGCATTGCCGCTCTCCAAGCCGATCATGGCTACGATGACTCTCTTCTATGCGGTTATGTATTGGAACAACTGGTATCAGGCTTTCCTGTATCTGCGTAAGAATCACTGGCCGGTAGCTTACTACCTCCAGACGATCATCAGAGGTGCAGGTGCAAACGATCCTGATGCTCAGCAGGTAAATGCAAACATCAAATCCTGTGCGATGGTTCTCACGGTACTTCCTATCATCTGCGTATATCCGTTTATCCAGAAGTACTACGTACAGGGCATGATGCTCGGCGGTGTCAAGGAGTGATCCTTTTTACCGTCATCCAAACTTTGAATGTTTCCGGCAGACCCGGTTACAGAATTTATAAAACGAGGAGGCAACTATGAAAAAGTTAAAGTTCACAAGTGCACTCTTGGCTACTGTTATGGCAGGCTCCGCTTTCGTTGCATGCTCTTCATCAACAGGAGACAATGAGACTGAGGGAACAACAACTATTCCGAAGGCCATTGAAACAGAATCTACAACTACAGCTGAAGATCTCGGATATGAGTTTGGTGTAAACACATTATTCCATTCTGACGAACCTGTAGAGTATTCAATGTACTTCAGTGATGCAAGCTGGTATCCGATGGTAGACACATGGCAGACAGAGGGTGTCTTCAAGAAGATCGAAGAGCTCACAAACGTTAAGCTCAATATAATCGCTTACGACAGTAACGACTATATGAACAACGTAACGCTCGACATCAACGCAGGTGATTCCGCTTACATCATCCCTAAGATCTACGACGATTCCACTTTTGTTGACGGTGGTGCTATCGTTCCGATCTCACAGTATGTTAAGTACATGCCTAACTACGTAGACTTCTATAATACGTATGACATGCAGGCAGATCTCCAGACGATCACAAGATCAGACGGAAACTACTACAAGCTCCCTGGTATGTGGGAAGCTCCAATGCCGGACTACTCCATCGTAGTTCGTAAGGATATCTTCGAGGCTGCAGGTGTTGATGTTCCTGCTATCGAGAAAGACTGGACATGGGATGATCTCTATGATGATCTCGTAAAGGTCAAGGAGTACATGGTATCTGAAGAAATGTGCAAAGAGTCCGATTACATCTGGTCCGACCTCTGGTGCGGTAACGAATCCGGACAGGGTAACGGCGGTAACCTCCTTAAGGTCATCGGTAACTCCTATGACGTTAACGCAGGTTGGGCTATCGGCGACGGTATGAGATACGATGTTGAGAAGGATCAGTTCTATTTCTCACCTACATGCGACAACTACAAGGACTTCCTCAAGGTAGTTAACAAGTTCATCGCAGGCGGTATCCTCGATCCTGAGACATTCACACAGGATGACTCAACAGCTACAAGCAAGTTCTTTAACGGACAGACAGTTATCATGTCAGTTAACAAAGGACAGTAC
This sequence comes from Oscillospiraceae bacterium, assembly GCA_902803365.1. Next base: position 4,676 of record CADCPU010000412.1, on the reverse strand, counting down.
GCTTCTTATGTAACTAACTGTACAGAGAACCTCGGAGAAGGTGCGTTTGAACTCTACTACGCAGTTGCTCCTAGGGGACCTTACAACTACAGTGCAGCAGGTTCTTCAAGACTTGAGTGCGGAGTTATGATCTCCAAGAACGCTCTTGACGATCTCGGCGAAGACGGCTTCATCAAGATGCTCAGATTCGTAGACTGGCTCTGGTATTCACCTGATGCTTACACGCTCATCAAGTGGGGTGTTGAAGGCGAGACATTCCAGTACAATGATGACGGTTCCAAGTCACTTCTTCCTGGCTTCTGCTGCTCCGGTCTCGGCTATGCAGCTACAAGCGATGACGATGTAGATATCAGACTCAAGTGGGGTTATGCAGGCGGTAACTTCTGGTATGGCCACACACTCAAGGAAGGCTGCGATGCATTTATCCCTCCTGTAGCTGACTTCGTACAGCACGTTGCAGAATATCGTGAGACACCTCCGCTCGCACCTGGTCTTGCTCCTACAGAAGATCAGAATGAGCAGATCAACCTTATCAAGGTTCCTCTCATCGACAACGTCAACACATGGACTCTCAACTTTGTAACAGGTAAGGCTGACATCGATGCTGATTGGGATGCATATGTTGCTTCTTGTAACGGTCTTGACGTAGATGGTCTTGTAAGTCTCTACGCTGAGGTATACGGAAAGTAATTCAAGATTCTTACGCATAAAGATCTTGCGGCTGTCTCCTCGTGGGACAGCCGTTTTTTATTGTCTTTTTTTGTATACCATTGTGTTATAATCCGATAGAAAAATAATATATGAATATCAGGAGTTTTTGTGGGTAATAATAACGTTGTTAAAAAGCCTGTCAGAGACAGCAGATTCGAATTGTTGAGGATCTTTGCGATCATAATGATCGTCTTTAATCACTTTTCTTCCCATGGTGTTTTGAAGGTAGGTACCGGTGAGCAGTATGTAATGTGGAATGCCGGCCCGACATTCAATAGGCTGCTGACCATGTGGTTTAGTCCTGGTGGAAGAGTAGGCGTCGGCATATTCTTTATGCTGTCGGGTTATTTCATGATCACGAGTACCAAAGCTCGTAAGGTAAGTAAGCTTATCGCTCAGGCGATCTTCTTTGCTTTCTTCTGTGCGATCGTAAGCCTTGTATTTCACTTCTTCCTCGGCAATCCTTCGGGGCTTAATCTCCAGACGTTGGCCCTTCGTATATTCAGGTCCGTAACAGGTCCTGTATCGAGCAGTGCATGGTGGTACATCACGGTATATATTCTGATCGTTTTTGCATCTCCGCTCCTCAACAAATATGTGGGCACTCTCAGCAAGAAGAAATACATCTTCGTGCTTCTTTATTTCTGGATCTTCGCATACGGCTTCGGTGTATTTAACGGCGTAACGTTCAGTGACTTGAGCAAAGGCCTGTTCTTCTATTTCCTCGGCGGTTACGTAAAGCTCTTTGTAAAGCCGAACAAGGGTGCGACTGCTCAGATCATCAGGCTTTGCGTCGCAGGTCTTTTCTGGGCCCTGACGGCAGGTATGGGATATTTTGCAGCAGCTGATAAGTATAAGCCTATGATCACTGCACTGGTAGGAATGGTCCTTCCGTATATACAGGCATTCCTCTTCGTGCCGATCTGTGCTCTGGCATTGTTCCTCTTCTTTAATGATTTCAGGATCAAGCCTTCCGCGCTCATCAACAGGATAGCAAGCGCGGTATTCGGAATCTATCTGTTCCATGACTCCAACCTCACAAGAGGCATTATCTGGAACCTTGCCAAGGTAGACAAGCAGTTCGATTCGGGAGCATTTATCATTACTGCGGTACTTACATGTTTTGCAGTCTTGTTTGTATCCTTTATGGTCGAGTGGTTCTCAAGACTCATCGTTCCGCTTATCGAACGTCTGATTAACAAGATATTCGATTATCTCTTTAAGGATGCTGCCAACAGCGCAAAAGCATAAATATTGATCTAAATAAAGAAGCTGTCTCGATCTTTGTGTGTCGAGGCAGCTTTTTGTATCAGTCAAATAACTCTTTCGAATTACCGTACGAGACAGCCGTAACTATCTCTCCGAGTATTGCTTCATCATTAGGGAAGAGACCTGCATTAACTTGATCAGCGATGAAGGAACAGAGTATCCTTCTGAAGTATTCGTGCCTTGTGTAGGACAGGAAGCTCCTGGAGTCCGTGAGCATTCCGAGGAATCCCGGGAAGTAGCTCTGGCAGGCAAGGGACTTCATCTGGTCGATCATGCCGTTCATATTATCGTTGAACCACCATGCGGCGCCGTGCTGGACCTTCATTACCTGAGGTCCTTCCTGGAAGCAGCCGATCATCGTATCGAGGATGGTGTTGTCGCTCGGATTGAGGCTGTATAGGATCGTGCGAGGGAGAGCCCCTGATGCGCTCAGGTCGGAGAGTATGGATGTAAGCGGAGTTACGAAGTTATAAGCGCCGCTTATTGAGTCGCATCCGCAGTTTACACCGAGAGTTGTAAGACGCATCGCATTTACGTCGCGGATGCATCCGAAGTGGTACTGCATCGTAATGTTGAGTTCGGCATAGCGTGAAGCGCAGTGAAGAAGGATATATGTCTTATACTTTGCGATCTGTGACGCAGTGAGTCCCGTTTTCTGACGGAAGATACTGTCGACCTCGTCTTTGGAAGCCTTCTCGTAGAAGATATATTCCATGCCGTGATCTGCGATTCGGCAACCGCAGGATACGAAGTGGTCGATCCTGGAATCAAGGGCTCTGATAAGATCGTCAAGCGATACGATCTTTATGCCGCTGACAGAAGAGAGTCTTTCGATATAGGTTCCGAAAGACTGTTTCTCGATATCGAGGATCGGGTCCGGCCTGAAGGACGGAAGGACCTGAACATCAAATGAATCGTCAGCTGCGATCGCTTTATGCCATTCGAGCGTGTCGCACGGATCGTCAGTTGTGCAGAGACACTCAACGTTGGAAAACTTGATAAGGCCGCGCGCCGTATATTTGTCAGGGTCTTCAGCCATCATCTTGCATGTCTTGTCCCATATCTCCTCTGCGTTTTCAGCGGTCAAAGGATCGCAGATCCCGAAGTAGCGTGCGAGCTCCAGGCAATTCCAGTGGTAGAGAGGATTGCCGATCGCCTTGCCGATAACGCCTGCCCATGCGATGAACTTCTCTTTTGGAGAAGCATCGCCTGTGATGAAGCGTTCAGCGATACCTGCGGCACGCATCAGACGCCATTTGTAGTGGTCGCCCGAGAGCCAGATGTCGCTTAAGTTAGTAAAGCTTGTATTGAGAGCGATGTCCTTCGGATCGATGTGACAGTGATAGTCAACGATCGGGAGCGTCGCGGAATATTTCTCGTAGAGAGTGTGGGCAAGGGGGGAGGTAAGAAGGAAATCGTTGTTTATGAAACTCATAAATATACTCCTTGTGATACTATAAATAATAACCTATTGAAGTTTGTGCAACATTACTCAAACTTTAACTCAAAAACGAGTTGATTACAAGGGTTAAATATACTAGAATACTAGCAGTCTTGATAAACAGGAGATGATCTTATGAGCATTGAAGAGAAGATGCACGAGGTCGGTATCGTACCGGTCGTCGTGATCGAAAATGTTGAAGACGCCACACCGCTCGCGAAGGCATTGCTTGACGGAGGCGTTTGTTTTATGGAGATTACACTTAGGACCGAATGCGCTCTTGAGGCTATTGCCAAAGTAGCGGCAGAGGTTCCTGATATGATAGTCGGTGCAGGTACCGTCCTTAACAAAGAGCAGGCACAGAAGGCTGTTGAGGCCGGTGCAAAGTTCATCGTATCACCGGGCTTTTCCGAAGATATCGTCAAATGGTGTTTGGACAACGGCATCTCATGCTGCCCTGGTTGCGTGACGCCTTCCGAGATCATGATGGCTCTCGAATTGGGACTTAAGATGGTCAAGTTCTTCCCGGCTAACGTATATGGCGGCATCAAGGCTCTCAAGGCATTGGCAGCTCCATTCGGAGGCGTTAAGTTCCTTCCTACGGGCGGTATCAATGCAGACAACATGAATGAATATGTATCGGCTGATTTCGTCGCTGCAGTCGGCGGAAGCTGGATCTGTACAAAGGCTGATATCAAGGCGCATGAATTTGCTAAGATCACCGAGCTTTCGAAGCAGGCGACAGACGCGATCAAGAGCGCACGTAAGTGAGGTAAGCAGATATGAAAGTATTAACATTCGGTGAGATAATGCTCAGACTCAAGACTCCTGAGCACGAGAGATTTTTCCAGACTCCGAGATTTGAGGCAACATTCGGAGGCGGCGAGGCAAACGTTGCAGTATCGCTTGCTAACTACGATATGCCTGCTGATTTTCTGACTGTCCTTCCCGATAACGTTATCGGTGACGAGTGTGTAAGAGAATTAAGAAAGTTCGGTGTAGGTACAGACAAGATCTTAAGAGGCGAAGGCCGTATGGGTATCTATTACCTTGAGTCCGGTGCCAACCAGAGACCGAGCAAGGTCGTATATGACAGAGCTTATTCTTCGATGGCTCTTGCGACAGGGGAGGGATTTGATTGGGACAGCATTTTCGATGATGTCGAATGGCTTCATATCACGGGTATCACTCCTGCGATCTCAAAGAGCGCAGCAGATCTGTCACTCGTTGCAGTAGAGGAAGCCAAGAAGCATGG
>CADCPU010000411.1 GCA_902803365.1 Oscillospiraceae bacterium | reverse complement strand
GGGTCACCGTTAAGGAGGATGTCGAGCTTGACGAGAGAGCTTCTGTCATAGCCGTCCATCTCGTAGTCGAGAGAAGCATATCCTCTTGTTCTTGACTTCAGTGTATCGAAAAAGTCGTAGATGATCTCATTCAACGGCATTCTGTAATGGAGCATGACACGCACGTCATCCATGTATGTCATATCCTTATACTCGCCACGTCTGTCCTGGCAGACCTCCATGATGTTTCCTACATATTCCTTAGGAAGCATTATCGTGGCCTTGACCATAGGCTCCTCGATATACTCGATCTCTGACGGATCAGGCATATTGGTCGGGTTATCCATATTGATGACCGTACCGTCGAGCTTATGGACCTTGTAGATAACGGAAGGAGCCGTGGAGATAAGGTCGAGATTGAACTCACGCTCCAGACGCTCCTGGATTACTTCATAGTGAAGAAGACCGAGGAAGCCGCAACGGAAGCCGAAGCCCAAAGCAGCTGATGTCTCAGCCTCAAATGAGAGCGCAGCATCGTTTAAGCGGAGCTTCTCGAGCGCATCGCGAAGATCACCGTACTTGGCACCGTCAACAGGATAAAGTCCGCAGAATACCATCTGCTGGATACCCTTGTAGCCCATAAGAGGCTCGTCTGCAGGATTATCGGCAAGTGTGACCGTATCGCCCGGAGCAGTATCTCTTACGTTCTTGATGGAAGCGCAGAGGTAACCAACCTCGCCTGCCTTGAGCTCTTCTGCAGGAACATATTCGCCCGGATGGAAGAAGCCGAGTTCGGTAACTACGAACTCCTTCTCGGTATGCATCATCCTGATCTTGTCGCCGAGCTTTACGGAGCCTTCCTTAACGCGGAGGCTTACGATAACGCCCTTGTACGAATCGTACTTGGAGTCGAAGATCAAAGCTCTCAAAGGCTTGGTCTCGTCGCCTGACGGAGCAGGAAGATACTTAACGATCGCCTCTAAGACTTCGTCGATACCGACGTCGTTCTTGGCAGAGATCAGAGGTGCGTACGAAGCATCAAGTCCGATAACGTCCTCGATCTCGTTCCTTACTACCTCTGGCTGAGCCGAAGGAAGGTCGATCTTGTTTATTACAGGCAATACCTCGAGGTCTGCATCGACCGCAAGGTAAACGTTTGCGAGTGTCTGGGCCTCAACGCCCTGAGCGGCATCAACGATAAGGACTGCGCCGTCGCAAGCCGCAAGGCTTCGTGATACCTCATAGTTAAAGTCGACGTGACTGGGAGTGTCGATCAGGTTCAGCATATAAGTGTTGCCGTCGGATGCCTTGTAGGACATTCTCGTGGCCTGAGCCTTGATCGTAATTCCGCGCTCACGCTCGATCGCCATGTTATCAAGGATCTGAGCCTGCATTTCACGCTTTTCCCTGACGCCCGTATGTTCGATAAGGCGATCGGCAAGAGTCGACTTGCCGTGATCGATATGCGCAATGATACAAAAATTACGTATAAGATCTTGTCTTTGCATTTTATGTTTCCTTTAATTCTTTTCTTGATCAGTCAACGGTTCCGAACTTTTTGAACGGATATACTCTTATGAGTACTACGCCCTTGATCCTCTTTGCAGTAAACGGTCCGAGGTTACGGCTGTCGTTACTGACCTGTCTGTGATCACCGAGACAGAAATATTCGTCCGGTGAGAGTGTGATCTCTTCATATCCCTTCGCGATGCCGGTACCGGACAGAGTCGTGATGGTATCAGCAGGAAGGTATGGTTCGTCAAGTTCCGTGAACTCGGATTCTCCGACCTTCTTGATATAGACCTTACCGTTCGTGAACTTGACTGTCTCACCCGGAAGACCGACGATCCTCTTGATGAGATACTCTTCATGAGAGTAACCTTCCATATCGCTGCCGTCGAGGATAACGATATCTCCTCGTTCGTAGTTCTTGAGGTATGTGGAGATCTTCTGTACGTATACGACGTCGCCGTCATCAAGCGTCGGCTGCATCGAAGGTCCGTAAACATTATCTCTCTGACATACGAAGACAACGAGAAGGACTCCGATCAGGACTCCGATACAGATGGACTTGAGCCAGCTCAAACCTTCAAAGACGACCTTTTCCTTATCGGTCTTGGTCTTCCAGGAAGAGTCATCGCTATTGCCTGCGCTTGCCTTCGTATCATTCTCCTCGACTCCGAAAGCGACGATGCCGTCGTCTTTCTTCGCCTCTTCTCTTTGCCTGTCAGCTGCTGATTTCATAGATCCGCCTCCGTATCTTTCCCTTTATTTTCCGATGAAGTACTCAACGATCTCATCGACCTTAACAGCCTCCGATGAACCGTCAGCCATATTCTTTACATTCACAACGCC
>CADCPU010000410.1 GCA_902803365.1 Oscillospiraceae bacterium | reverse complement strand
TATTAGAGCATTGCCTGAATTAATGCATTTTGCATGTCAAAAGACTGACATCATAGATGGCGATATAAGTCCTTGTATTAGGTTAAATTATTATGCTGTTGATAAGAAATATATTAAATGTTTATAAGGTAGTACCTATGATGATGTGTGATATGCAGTGTGATAGTATGATATAATCTGAAAAAGAGAATTGATAGTGTTCTATCAGCATTAAGTTATGTATTATAAAACAGCCTCGCTCCGATGTGAAGCGAGGCTGAATTCTTATTCAAAACTATTAGATCATGTACCCGGCTTGTAGCTGTCCTTGAGGGATACGGCGCGGTTGAAAACAAGATTGTCAGGTGTGAAATCTTTGTTGTCTGCGCAGAAGTAACCGAGACGGAGGAACTGGAATCTGTCCTCAGGCTTAGCATTTTTAAGAGAGGCTTCAACCTTTGCGCCCTTAACGATCTCGAGGGAATCAGGATTGATGAAGTCAAGATAGTTGCAGTCTGCAAGATCAGGAGCCTCAACTGTGAAGAGTCTGTCATAGAGACGGATCTCGGCATCGAGAGCTGTCTTTGCGTCTACCCAGTGGATAGTGGACTTGATCTTACGGCCGTCAGCAGGGTTACCGCCGCGGGATGCTTCATCGACCTCAGCGTGAACAGCAATAACGTTACCGTCAGCATCCTTGTCACAACCGATGCACTTAATTACGTAAGCGCCCTTAAGACGTACTTCGTTGCCCGGGAAGAGACGGAAGTATTTCTTTTCAGGTACTTCCATGAAGTCTTCTTTCTCGATCCAGAGCTCACGGGAGAATGGCATCTCACGGCTGCCTGTCTCAGGCTTCTCAGGATTGTTTTCGACCTGGAATGTCTCAGTCTTATCCTCAGGGTAGTTATCGAGGATGAGCTTTACAGGGTGAACGACACCCATTACACGCTGAGCGTTAGCATTGAGGTCTTCACGCAGGCAGTATTCGAGGAATGCGAAGTCAACTACTGCATTTACCTTGGATACGCCGTTACGAGCGTGGAATGCGCGGATTGACTCAGGTGTGTAACCGCGACGGCGAAGTCCGCAGAGAGTAGGCATACGAGGATCGTCCCAGCCGGAAACGAGACCGCTTTCGACGAGGTTACGAAGCTTACGCTTGCTCAATACGGTATGTGTGATTCCGAGACGTGCAAACTCGATCTGACGAGGCTTGCAAGGAACGGATACGTTGTTGATGACCCAATCGTAGAGAGGACGGTGAGCCTCAAATTCGAGAGAGCAGAGGGAGTGTGTGATACCCTCGAGCGCGTCCTCGATAGGATGAGCGAAGTCATACATAGGGTAGATGCACCACTTGTTGCCCTGACGGTGGTGAGGAATGTGGTTGATACGATAGATGACAGGATCTCTCATGTTGAAGTTACCGGATGCGAGATCGATCTTGGCACGGAGTGTGAGCTTTCCGTCTTCGAATTCGCCGTTTTTCATGCGCTCGAAAAGATCAAGGCTCTCCTCGATCGGACGATCACGGAACGGGCTCTGTGCAGGTGTCTGTGTATCGCCGCGCATTTCCATCATCTGCTCAGGTGTGAGCTCGCAAACATAAGCGAGCCCCTTCTTGATGAGTTCAACTGCATATTCGTACATCTTGTCAAAGTAGTCGGATGCGAAGAAGAATCTGTCGTCCCAGTCATGACCGAGCCAGTGGATGTCTTCCTTGATAGCATCAACGTACTCTTCGTCTTCTTTTGTAGGGTTTGTATCGTCCATACGAAGGTTGCAGAGACCGCCGTATTTCTCGGCTGTACCGAAGTCGATCTCGAGGGCCTTGGCGTGGCCGATGTGAAGATAGCCGTTAGGCTCCGGAGGGAAACGTGTGTGGATCTTCTGACCGTAGCAGCGTCCGCCTTCCTTAAGTTCTTCGTCGATTATCTCGTGAATAAAATGCTTATATTCTTCCATAACTTAACTCCTCAGTCTTTCAAGTCCGATATTGATCCTTCTCATTGATTCTTCCTTACCGAGAAGGATAAGTACCTCAGCGCATCCGCCGGGTGTAACTGCAACACCTGCTGCAGCAATTCTTACTGGCCACATGACAAGTGCGTTCTTCATCTCGTGCTCAGCGGCATATCCCGTAAGAAGTTCGCTGATCGCTTCTCTTGTCCAGTCGCACTGCTCAAGCTGCGGAATGATGTCAGCGAGGATCGCCTTGGATGAATCGAGAGTTGACTTACTCTTCTTGTGCTCGAAAAGGCTCAGGTCAAACTCCTCAAACTTAGTAAGGAACTCGAGCTTTTCTGTGAGCTGAGTAAATCTCGTGATTCGAGGCTTCAAGATCTCCTCGAGCATAGGGTAGTTGGCTTCAGCGATGCCGAGCTGGTCGAAGTAAGGCTTAGCGTGTGCGATGAACTCGTCAAAGCTCATGTTCTTGATGTGCTCAGCATTGACCCACTCGAGCTTGTCGTAATCGAAAACGCTTGGGGACTTGGAGATGCCCTTAGGATCGAATGCCTTGATGAGCTCGTCCATAGTGAAGATCTCCTGGTTGTCCGTAGGAGCCCAGCCGAGAAGAGCGATGTAGTTGATGATCGCCTCAGGGAGGAATCCTTCGTTAACGAGGTCCATAAAGCCTGTGCTTCCGTGTCTTTTCGAGAGCTTGGAAACAACTTCGTTGCCTTCCTCATCAACGGACTTGCCCATGATGAGCGGAAGGTGCATGTATGTCGGGATATCCCAACCGAAAGCCTCATAAAGGGCGTTGTACTTAGGCGTGGAAGAGAGATACTCGGATCCGCGGACTACGTGTGTGATGCCCATGAGGTGGTCGTCGATTACGTTAGCGAAGTTGTATGTAGGGAATCCGTCCGTCTTGAGGAGGACCTGATCGTCCATATCCTCGTTAGGAATGGAGATCTCGCCGTAAACGAGGTCTGTATATGTGGAAACGCCTGTAAGAGGCATCTTCTGACGGATTACGTAAGGGATGCCTGCATCGAGATTCTTCTTGATCTCTTCCTCGGAGAGGTCGCGGCAGTGACGGTCGTAACCGGACTCGCTCTGCTCACGGAGAGACTCGAGACGCTCCTTGGAGCAGAAGCATCTGTATGCCTTGCCTTCGTTAACGAGTTGTTCTGCGTATGGTTTATATAAGCTCAGACGCTCACTTTGAACGTACGGGCCGAAGTCGCCGCCGAGATCCGGACCTTCGTCGTGGTCGATCCCTGCAAGCTTCAATGTATCATAGATAACCTGTGTAGCACCTTCAACATAGCGTTCCTGGTCAGTATCTTCAATACGGAGCACGAAAGTACCGTTGTCGTGTCTGGCTGTAAGATACTCGTAAAGAGCCGTTCTCAAATTGCCTACGTGCATGAATCCCGTAGGGCTTGGTGCAAATCTTGTTCTGATCTTCATGGTAATCACCCTTTATATAATGAATAAAATACAAACCGTATTCTACCATAAAAACAGAAAGTTTAGTGGTATAATTCATAGGTATGGATAAATTGATGACAAACAGGAATATAGATTACTACTGCGGAAACGGCATCGCCAACGAAGTCGTTGCCGATTTTGTCGTCAGGAAGAGCAAGGGCACGCCCAAGATCCTGATCCTGTCGGACAGGGAAGTCAGCGGATATTACTATAACCGCTTTGAGGAGCAGTTCTTAAAGCACAATATCAAGCCGGTCCTCGTATCGGTCGATTGCAAGAACAATTCCAAGAGTCTGGCGACGCTCGAAGTCCTGATCAAGAATCTCGTGGAGTTTGATTTCGGCAGGGAAGACTGGCTCATCGCATTCGGCGGTGGCGGAGTCCTTGACGTATGCGGCTTTGCGGCTTCTCTTTTCGGTAACGGCATCAATCTTCTCGCCGTTCCGACAACTCTCACGTCCATGACCGAAGGCGCGCTCGCCAAGGAGTCCTTCCTCAACAGCGCAGGGCACAAGAACGAGCTTCGCGCAGGCTTTAAGCCCGAAGCAGTCATTGTCGACCCGATGTTCCTTCGCACCGTTCCGCCCAAGATCAAGGCAAACGGCTACGCATCCGTAATAAGGATCGCGCTCCTGGGCAATATCGATCTTATCGCGGGACTTACTAACGCCCCTGATTTCAGGGTGTTCATCAATAACGTTTACAAGACATATGCGGCGATCGAAGCCAAGGATCCCGCACTTTTGACGCTCGGCTGCGAGCTTGCCGACAGCATCGAGAGCTACTTCAGGTTCATGAACTATTCCGAGGGTGAGGCCCTCGCGCTGAGCATCCTGAGTGTTTTCGATGACAGGCGCCGCAAACCGCTCGAAGCGATATTCGGGTCCCTCGGACTTCCGCTCACTCTCACGGGCTGCACCCAGAAGATGATCATCAAGTCCCTGAATGACGGATTCGCGCACAAAGGCCTCGAAAAGGTCGTTATCGCGGACCTGGACTGCGGCAAGTGGAAGACATCCGAACTTGCCATACCTGAGGTGATGGAGATCCTGACCCGCAGGCTTAACAGAATAACCGTATAAAAGAGGAAGACATGAAAGGTACTTTGAAGAATAAGATAATTGCGACATTCCTTTGCGCGCTGGCGCTTACAACATCACTTACAGCGTGCAAGAAAGATTCCGATGCGGAAGAGAAGAAACCCGCTTCCTACGGCACTTACGGTGCCGAATTCGCGCGCGAACTTGCCGTATCCTACCCGGGCCGTAAGGCATATACGAATGACGAATCTTACGCAGCAGATCTTATAAAAGGGGAATTCGAGAAGCTCGGTTATACCGTAAAAGAGCAGGAGTTCACCGGTACGGGCGGAGTATCCAAGAATCTCATCATCAGCATCGAGGGCGAAGGCTTTATTCACGTTGACGAAGAGTCCGGTGCCGAGTCCAACGTAAGGCGCAAGGCAGTTATAGGTGCGCACTATGATTCGCAGTTCTCCGATATGGACATTCCTTCAGACAGGACATATGATGCCATTTCCGATAACGCATCGGGAATCGGCTGCCTTCTTACCCTTGCAAAGAACATCAAGGATGCAAAGGGCATTGGCTTTGATGTCGATATCGTAGCGTTCGGTGCTTCTACTGATAACTATGCAGGCGCACGTGCTTACTACGATTCGCTCTCCGACAGCGACAAGAAATCTCTTGAAGTCATGTATTGCATCGAGAACATCTATGCAGGTGACAAGATCTACGCGAACTCGGGCTTTAACTCGCTCAAGCTCGACCAGAAGTACAAGATGCGCCGTAAGCTCTATCAGGCATACGACGTTGCATATAACGACATGCTCTACAGCCTGAATAACTTCAACCTGAATTATAACGAATCCGGCATTGTGACGGATCTTAACGGTGACGGAGTTGAAGACTGCTATCGTGAGGTGTCGCTCAACAAGTCCGATTATGTTGTTTTCGATGAGAACAATGTGCCGATCGTATTCTTCGATTCGGGCGACTACTTCTTTGACAAGATCGACAAGATGAAGGAGACCAAGAACCTCAACCTTCAGGAGTTTAACGGAATGATCTCCGGCACCTGGCTCGATTCGACGACCGTGCTCGACGCAGTTCTCGTTACCGAGGATACTGACCAGCTCGAGGTCAGGATCAACAACGTTGCATATGTCATCATCGGCTCGCTCATAAAGGGATCCGACTACGGCATGACGATCGATGAGTTCAGGGAATATAAGCAGAGGAGCAAGGTCACTCCGACGCCCGCAACTTAATGCAAAATAAAAGGAGCAGCACTGCTCCTTTTTTGTTATCAGTTATACCAGGCAAGCGTTATCACATCGCCCGTTTCCCACATGAAGTTCAACGCCTGGACTTCGCCCGGGTGAAGGGTAGAGACCTTGTGCGGATCGTTGCATGAGCCCTTGATTAGCGGCTCAGGATCCTTGATCTCAGCGGTCTTATCGAAGAATCCGATCAGCTCGCGGTCGTTGAGTCCGATATGCGCATTCCTGCATTCCGGGATAAAGAGGTCGAGCCTGAACCTTCTTGGCGCAGGGAGCTCGAACTTAAAGTTAACGACTGTCCTTTCCGCGTCCTGCTTAACGATCTCTTCAACGACCTTGCATTCGCCGTCGTAATCGAACACGTATGCCGCGTCCTCGTAATCGAATACTGCAAATCCGCAGTTTGCGTCGCCTTTTATAAATGCATTATCAATGATCTTCATGTCTTAAACCTCGTTTTCCAATTGTATTGTTCCGCCGCCAATGACCTCGTCTTCGTCATAGAGAACGCAGGCCTGACCCGGTGTGATCGCTCTCTGTGGTTCATCGAAAACGACCCTGACCTTGCCGTCTTCCATCACAGTCGCCGTACACGGCTGTTCCTTATGCTTGTACCTGACCTTCGCCTTGCATCTGAGCGGCTCTGTCGGAACGATGCCGCAGGTCCAGTTAAAGTCGTCTATCAGGAGCGAAGTGGAGAAGAGGTCGTTGTTGCGTCCGAGGTAGACCTTGTTTTCGATCGGATCGACCTTAAGCACATAAAGCGGCTCTTCGGAAGCAAGTCCAAGGCCCTTGCGCTGACCTCTGGTGTAGCAGATTATGCCTTTGTGCCTGCCCAATACCGTGCCGTCCTTATATACGAAATCGCCCTCCGGATACTCCTTGCCTGTGAGCTCTCTGATGACATCGGTGTATTTGCCGTTCGGAACAAAGCAGATGTCCTGGCTGTCCGGCTTGTGCGAATTGATGAAGCCGTTGTCCTCCGC
>CADCPU010000409.1 GCA_902803365.1 Oscillospiraceae bacterium | reverse complement strand
TCCAAAATTACAGTCCAAAATGCCCAAATCTCAAATCTGTACTGTATAGGTTTCGAAAAGACCCGCGTGTAACGTTTCGCGCCGGCAAATTACGGGTAAAAAGCACAAAAATCCCCGATTTACCCGTAACGCCCTGAACCGGACCGACTCACCTGTACGCCTTATGTGCGCCGGTATAGCCCGTGCCTTCGGCCGCGACGAAGTTCAGTGCTTCCTTCTTGAGCTCGCCGTCGACCGTGATCATGTGATAGATAACGTAGACCTCTTCGCCCTCGCTGTAGCCGAAGTCGGTCGATGTGTTGATCTCCTTGAACGAGTCGTCGACGATGACGTGCAGATACTTAAGGTCGCCTTCCTGTTCTTCGGTGACGGAGGAGATCTTGAGCTTTTCGATGTACCAGTCGGAGCCGTATTCCTTGGTGATGAGATCGTCGGAGATCATGCGCTCGTATTTGGGCGCACCGATGCCGGACATACGAAGTTCCCCTTCGTTAACGAGGCCGGTCTTGATGATCATGAGCGGGATTATCATGACGAGCAGGAGGATAATTCCGACTGTCACGAAACCGGTGCCGCTTCGCTTGCTGTCGCCCATGATATGCTCGGGGCTGTTCGGATCGATCTTTATGATCGTTGAAGACCCCACAGGGATCGTCCCGTTCGGCTTTGACAGGAAGATGTCGTAGACCGACTTAAACTGCTCGCCCTGATAATAGTATTCAAATACAGGCGAAGTCTTTATTATGTGGTTGCCGTGATCCGTCGACTCGAGAGTGCGGAGGTAACCTATGCAGGTCGCATTGATCTCTTCGGTGTATAAGCGTTTGATCGCGACGAGCTGACTTATGCCCTTAAGGAGCATGATGACACCGATGATCCCAAAGGCCCACACAAAGCACCATACGAAGATCTCGGACATAGTATAGTATTTCTGGTTAAGACGGGCATAGATCACGGCGGCTGCGGCGATCAGGAACACGAGGCCCTGAAGCCTGCTGAAGATCGGCAGTTCGTGCATGCTCTCTGTCCTGTTGTAGATATTATCGGACGAATCGCTCCCGATAGCAAAGATCATGAGGATACCGATCAGACCCAGTATTCCCGCGCCGATCCAGGCACCGATGTCAAAGCGGTTCGTGATGCAACAGACGATAAAGCTCAGGAAAGCGACAATGACACCAATGCTCATAAAGAGCTTTAGCGGCGTGATGCCGGACCCGGAGCCGTCAGTTGACGGACGGACGCCTGTCGCAAGAGAGCGGAAGGTCTGCCCGGGATTTGCCATCATGTTGCTGATCCAGTCATCGTGGGTGTCATAGAGTTCCTGACGTCCTTCGGCACTCAAGATCATCTCGGTGTTGAAATAAAAATCCTTAAGTTCGGGATTGTATCTCATAGGCCGTTACCTCTTGTTTGCGAGAGCGGAAAGCGCGCGGACGAGATCGCCCACTGTGTAGGAGCCGTCGATGGCCGACTTTAAAAGTTCGCGCTCGATGAATGAGATCGGGCGGTTTTCGTTATTTGTGAGCCACTGTGCGATAGCTGCAACCTGCTGTTCTGTCATATGTATCTCTCCCTTCACGCTGCTAAAGCGTTTTACCTAGTGTATCATTTTTTTGATATCTCGAAAATGCTATAATCCTCACATGAGCAAGATCCTTATCATCGAAGACGACGCCGATATCGGCAGCATCCTGACCCGCGAGTTCAGTAAAGAGGGGCATGATGTACTGCGCGCTTTTTCGGGCACGGAAGGAAAAGAGCTCCTGAAGGAAGCGCCGGACCTGATCCTCATGGACCTTATGCTCCCGGGACTGACGGGCGAAGAGCTCCTGCCGATGATACCGAAGGACATCCCCGTCATAGCAGTAAGCGCCAAGTCTTCAACGGATGACAAGGTCAATCTCCTGGCGGGCGGCTGCGTCGATTACGTTACCAAACCGTTTGACATCAAAGAGCTCAAGGCCAGGGTCGCGGTGCAGCTCAGGATGAGACAGAGAAACGACGCGTTCATAACGATCGACACGAGCAGGCACGAGGTCCGAGTCAAGGGCGAGCCGGTACATCTGACGCGCACTGAATATGCGATAGTAAAGATACTCATGGATCATCCGGAGCAGGTCATCTCCAAATCAGAGATACTCGAGAGGGCGTGCGAAGAGACTCCGGATCTTGTGGAAAGCTCGCTTAAGGTACATATCAGCAACCTCAGGAAGAAACTCAAGGATGCGGGCGGCAAAGACCCGATCGAGGCCGTCTGGGGCATCGGATTTAAAATCTTACCTTTTTCTTAACTTCCCGTAAGTTCCGCAATGACATATCATAAAGTCACGGAGGGAAACGGAATATGGAATACATTCTCACGACAGAAAAACTCGTTAAGAACTACGGAAAAACCGAAGTCTTAAAAGAAGTCAGCATAAAGATACCCAAGGGCGCGATCTACGGCCTGGTCGGCAAGAACGGCGCGGGCAAGACGACGCTCATGCGCGTTATCACGGGACTTCACGAACCGACCATGGGAGTTTATACCATAGGAAACACGAGAAGCTGCGACAAGGGCATCTTAAATGCCCTAAGGAAGATCGGCGCGCTCGTTGAGACGCCTGCGATCTACAGGGATCTGTCGGCGTACGACAACATCAAGATCCAGATGATCAACCTCGGAATGCCGTCGTTTGACAGCATCCCGGAGATACTTAAGACCGTGGGGCTAGAGAACACCGGCAGGAAGCCTGCAGGAAAGTTCTCTCTCGGTATGAGACAGCGTCTCGGGATCGCGATCGCACTGTGCGGCGAGCCCGACATACTGGTC
>CADCPU010000408.1 GCA_902803365.1 Oscillospiraceae bacterium | reverse complement strand
TCGAGAAGATCAGCAAATCCTCTGTGCTCGCCCAAGTCCTTGCCGTATGAATTAACATTCTGACCAAGGAGCATGACTTCCTTATAGCCCTGAGAAGCAAGATCGTTAAGCTGCTTGATGATCTCGTCAAAATCACGCGAACGCTCTCTTCCTCTGGTATAAGGAACGATACAGTAAGTACAGAAATTGTTGCATCCGTACATGATCGGAACGAGCGCCCTGAACTTTCTCTTACGAGCTACAGGCATATAGTTATCGTCAGCAATATAGTCGATGTCATCGATCCTGACTGCCATCTTTCTCTTGCTCAGGCTCTCTTTAAGGAGCAACGGCATGAGATGGAGCTGCTGAGGATCGAAGATAAGATCAACATATGGATAACTGTTGATGATCTTATCGATATTCTTCTGGACCTTCATCATACAGCCGCAGACTGCAATGATCATGTCCTTGTTCTTTCTCTTGTCAGCCTTGAGAACACCAAGATTACCGAACAATCTGTCGTCTGCGTTCTCTCTGATGGAACATGTGTTAAAGATATTGATGTCAGCCGTACCTTCAGACTCTTCAAGACCCATATCTTCGAGATAACCGGAGATCTTCTCACTGTCCGATTCGTTAAGCTGACAACCGTATGTGTGGATATTATAAGTTAATGGGCGACCCAATTCGTTTGATCTGGCCGCAAACATAAGCTTAAGATCTGCTACTGCGTCCCTGACTTTGTCAAAATCGGACGTTGATACTTTAGTAATAGGCATGATTATTCCTCTTTTTATTAATATTATAATAATAGCAAAAAACAATATGTTTGTGAACAAATCAACTAAGGGTATAATATAAAAACAGGTATAATCGTAACAGGAGGCACGATATTTTGAAATCCTCATTAAAAGGACTGATTTCCGCCTTTTTGGCGTTCTTGATAATCATAATGATGAACACTGCAGCATTTGCTGATCCGACGGATGAAACAACTGCTGACCAGACTCAACCGACTTCCCAGGAGACTGTTGCTTCTCCTTATGATGACCAGATAATAACACTAGAAGAATATCCGACTGCATTTTTGAGCGAAGATCTCCTTGATGCCCCAACAGTTTCAGGTAAAGGTTATCTTCTTTTCGATGTCGAATCACAGACATATCTTCTTGGAAAAGACATCGATACACCTCTCGAGCCTGCATCTACGACTAAGCTCATGACTGTTCTCCTCGCTTTTGAGAACTGCGATTTTGAGGAGATCGTTACCATTACTGCACCTATGTTCTCTTCTATCCCTGACGATTATGTCAAGCTCGGAATGACTGAGGGAGAAGAGTTCACGGTAGAAGATCTCATCTATGCGGCAATGCTCAAATCCTGTAATGATGCAGCTTTGGCGCTTGCGATCCATATCAGCGGTACCGAAGCGGATTTTTGCAAGCTCATGAACAGCAGAGCTCAGGAACTCGGATGTACGAATACCAACTTTACTACTGCATATGGTCTTGCTGATCCACGTAATCTGATCTCCGTATCCGATATGTGCAAGATCATGGAGAAGATCATCTCATATCCGCAGTTTTCAGAGATCGCTACCTCTTCTCAGTATGAGATCAGTTCCACAAATAAGTACAGCGATACAAGACTTATCCAGAATGCCAACAGGTTCATATCGACACAGCAGTTTGCTTATGAGCCTTATATCGGCGGTAAGACCGGTTTTACGGAGTCTGCCGGAAACACGATCGTTGCTGCTGCAAGAAAGAACGACAGGACTTTGATCGGCGTAATCTTCGGAGCCGAGGATTCTGAAATCAGATATTCCAATCTCATAAGCATGTTCGATTACGGCTTCGGCAAGTTTACGACTATCCAGGTCGATGCTAATGACTTTAATTCAGTCTCCAAGGAAGTCCAGAACAGGATCAAGCAGTTGTTGCTCCAGACCGATCTTGAGATATCCAAATTCGAGATAAACCTTATCGATTATCATACATGTCTCTCGACCAGAGCAATGACGGGAACCAAGGAGAAAGCAAGAGCTGAAGTATCAGGCGTTGTAATAAATCCGAGCCTTACATTCCAGTCTTTTAAGATCCCTCTCTACAGACAGTATAATGACGGCATCTCTTATGAAGTCGGTACGATCGATATGGAGATCTCCACCAAAGAGCGTCTCATGGAGATCACTCCTAACAAGAAGTCTACAGATATGTGGAAGAACTTTAAAAAGATCACGATCACTACGTTGGTCATTTCAGGCCTTGCAATAATCGTGATCCTTGCTATGTTCCTCTTCCGCAAGAAGAATATCAGACGTCGCGAAGATCAGTTCAGAAACAAATCAAAAATGCTCTGATCCCTGTCACTTGATCATCCTGTTAACAGCACTTATGATGGCTCTTACGGACGACTTCGTAACTGAGTTCGATACGCCTGCGCCAAGATAGATCTTTCTGTCTTGATCCCTCTTGATCTCGATATATGTGATAGCGGCTGAATCTGTACCGCTCTTCATAGCATGCTCGTTATACATGTTGATCGAGAAATCGATGTCAAATGCTTTGGTAAATGCATTTACGAAAGCATCGAGAAGACCTGTTCCGTCGCCCGATATCTTGATCTCCTTGCCTCTGTGCATTATCACAGCATCTACTGATGAGTGCTTTGCATCATGCGCATTCTCCACGAATGATACCAATCTGTATGGTGTAAATACATTTATGTATGTCTCATCGAAAATATCGAATATCTGCTGAGGCGACAATTCCGTCTTGTTCCTGTCTGTCTCAGTCTTGATGATAGGCAGGAAATCGACCAGAAAGCTCTTAGGAAGCATGAGACCATAGTACTGCTCGAGTACATAAGCGACTCCTCCCTTGCCCGACTGGCTGTTGATCCTGATGATCGGCTGATAGTCTCTTCCGACATCCATAGGATCGATCGGCAGATAAGGAACTTCCCAATAAGGCGAACCCGAGTTCCTCAAGTGGTCCATACCCTTCTTGATCGCATCCTGATGTGAGCCCGAGAAAGCGGAATATACGAGCTTTCCGGACCACGGATGTCTGTCATCAACGATCATGCTCGTTGCTCGCTCATAGATCTCGACTGCTTCATCAAGGTTGGACAGATCGAGCTTAGGATCCGTACCGAGCATCATCATATTGATCGCAAGAACCGTAATATCAGCATTTCCTGTCCTCTCTCCGTTACCGAAAAGAGTTCCTTCTATCCTGTCAGCTCCTGCCATGAGGCCGAGCTCGGAAGCTGCGATACCGGTTCCTCTGTCATTATGTGTATGAAGCGATACGATTATGGAATCGCGCCACTTGGTGTTCTCGCAAAAATACTCGACCTGATCTGCATATACATTAGGTGTAGAGAGTTCTACAGTCTCAGGGAGATTGATTATTATCTTTTTTTCAGGTGTCGGCTGCCAAATATCAAGGACAGCATCACAGATCTCAACAGCGAAGTCAACTTCCGTTCCGGAGAAGCTCTCAGGAGAATACTCGAGGATATAATTCGTATCGGAATCATCCTTCTCAATATAGGCCTTAATGAGCTCAGCACCGTCAGTTGCAAGCTTGATGCATGCCTTTTTGTCAAAACCGAACACGACTTCTCTTTGAAGTGTGCTTGTTGAATTATAAAGGTGTACGATGACGTTCTTTGCACCCTTTACGGCTTCCATAGTCTTGGCGATGATGTGCTCTCTTGACTGTGTAAGCACCTGGATCGCAACATCATCAGGGATCAGATCATTCTCGATCAGATAGCGCGTAAAGTTATAGTCAGTCTCAGATGCCGCAGGAAAACCGATCTCGATCTCCTTAAATCCGATCTTAACGAG
>CADCPU010000407.1 GCA_902803365.1 Oscillospiraceae bacterium | reverse complement strand
GTTCTGTGAAGACCCGGATCCTCAACATAGTTTCTGCCTGTTGTGGAAGAGATAGCCGAGATGTCACCGATGTGCTCGATAATAGTTGCAAGAGCGATCGGCATGATCGTGATAACGGCTGTGATAACAAGGCCCTTGTTAGGTGCGGACAATACCGCATAGATGGAATCCTGCTTGAAGTCGACCGGAAGACCGATCCATGCTGCGTTCTTAATGGACTCGATATCAACATAGGATGTCTTCATCGTGAGATCGAAAATGACTGCTGCGAGATAAGATGCAACTGTTCCGAGGATGATAGGGATGATCTTGACCATACCCTTACCGAAGATGTTGCAGAGAACTACGACCGCGATCGCAATGAATGCGAGTGCCCACTGGGTGCCGCAGTTGTCGATAGCTGAACCTGCGAGCGTGAGACCGATTGCGATGATGATCGGACCCGTTACGATCGGAGGGAAGAAACGAAGTACTTTTTTCTGACCGAATACCTTGATCAGAAGTGCCATAATGAGATAAAGAAGTCCCGCGCAGGCAACACCCAGACATGCATACGGAAGGAGTTCTCTTTCTCCGTTAGGAGCGATCGCGGCATATCCGCCGATAAATGCAAAGGAAGAACCCAAAAATGCAGGGACCTTGCCCTTGGACAAGAAGTGGAAAAGAAGTGTTCCGATGCCTGCGAAGAGCAGAGTTGCGGAAACTGAAAGTCCCGTAAGAGCAGGAACAAGGACCGTAGCGCCAAACATCGCGAACATGTGCTGTGCACCCAAGACGAACATCTTCGGGTAGCCGAGTTTGCGGGCATCATAAATGCCGTTTTGCTGTGTACTCATATAGATTTCCTCCCAAAAGTATTAACGCACCATAAAACCCCTATGTGCGCCTCTGCTTTCGATATTAACACAACAAACGGCAAATAATCAGGTTATAAAAAAATATTACTTTTTATCAGATTTATCCCATTCGATGGAACCTGCAAGAAGGGTCGTTCCCTCGGATGCGACATTGAGGATGCCGCCGCCGATATTACCCTTTCTCAAGGTTCCGTCTTCGTGCTCGACACTGTAGACTCCGGGCTTTATGACCGTAGCAAACGGGATGTGACCTGCCATAACGGCAAGGTCACCTTCAAGGCCCCTTACTATGAGTCTTCTCACGTCACCTTCGAAGATATTTCCTTCAGGTGTGGACACTGTCAGCTTATACGTTCTCATTCTTGCTCCTTAGCCTTTGCTACAGCCTCATCGATCGTACCGACGAACAGGAATGCGGACTCAGGAAGATCGTCATGCTTACCTTCGATGATCTCCTTAAATCCACGGATGGTCTCCTTGAGAGGTACGTAGGTACCCAGGATACCCGTGAACTTCTCGGATACGTGGAACGGCTGAGACAGGAATCTCTGGATCTTTCTTGCTCTTCCTACGAGGACCTTATCGTCGTCGGAAAGCTCGTCCATACCCATGATGGCGATGATATCCAT
Organism: Oscillospiraceae bacterium; assembly: GCA_902803365.1. Next base: position 526 of record CADCPU010000407.1, on the reverse strand, counting down.
GAGTTCGTTATATCTCTGGAGGATCCTCTGGATCTCCTTGGCAACAAAGTAGTGCTCTTCACCCAAAGCATCAGGCGAGAGGATACGGCTCGTGGATTCGAGCGGATCAACAGCCGGATAGATACCCTGAGATGCGATGCTACGGGAAAGAACCGTCGTAGCGTCAAGGTGAGCAAACGTCGTAGCAGGAGCAGGGTCAGTCAAGTCATCGGCAGGAACGTAAACGGCCTGGATGGACGTAATGGATCCCTTCTTCGTGGAGGTGATACGCTCCTGGAGCGCACCCATCTCCGTAGCAAGTGTAGGCTGGTAACCAACGGCTGAAGGCATACGTCCGAGGAGAGCTGAAACCTCAGAACCTGCCTGCGTAAATCTGAAGATGTTGTCGATAAAGAGGAGCACGTCCTGGCCTTCCGTATCTCTGAAGTACTCAGCCATGGTAAGACCTGAGAGCGCAACTCTCATTCTTGCTCCTTAGCCTTTGCTACAGCCTCATCGATCGTACCGACGAACAGGAATGCGGACT
>CADCPU010000406.1 GCA_902803365.1 Oscillospiraceae bacterium | reverse complement strand
GGCCAGAGACCTGCCATCAACGTAGGTCTTTCCGTATCCCGTGTAGGCGGTGCGGCTCAGACGAAGGCAACCAAGAAGGTCGGCGGACCTCTCCGTATCTCGCTCGCGCAGGCTCGTGAGATGGCGGCATTCGCACAGTTCGGTTCCGACCTTGACGAGAATACGCAGCTGCAGCTCAAGCGCGGTGTCGTATTGAACGATATCCTGAAGCAGCCGCAGTTTTCGCCTCTCGCGATGGAAGAGCAGGTAGTCATCCTTTATCTGGCTACTACCGATAAGCTGAACTTCCTCGCCAAGGAAGACATCAGGGATTTCGCGAACGACTTCGTCGACTATCTGAAGGTCATCCACAAGGATATCCTTAAGGAGATCGCGAAAACGGGCAAGTTCGAGCCCGAGACAGAAGAAAAGCTCGCTAAGTGCTATGACGAATACAAGGATAAGTACATAGCCGAGCATAATGAATATTTGGAAGAATGAGGCCTGAAGGGGAATGGAAAACCCGAATGAGATCAAAAAGAGAATAAAGAGCGTTAATGACATCGGACAGATGACACGTGCGATGCAGCTCGTAAGCGCCGCCAAGATGCGCCGCTCAAGGGCAATGCACGAGACCGTGTTCCCGTTCTTTTCGCTGTGTGCCGAGAGCATGCTCGAATTGCAGAACGGCTATCCGGAGATCAACAACCCTCTGTGCAGGCTCACCCAGAAGAAAGAGGGCGCCTGGAAGATCGCTTACTTCGTATTGAGCGGCGACCAGGGACTTGCGGGTGTCTTTAACAACGACATCGTTAAGGCGACCGAGGAACACGTCAGGGCGAAGATCCTCGACAACACGTCCAAGGGCCTTAATACCAAGTACAAGCTCTTCGTCTTCGGTAAACTCGCGCGCGAGAAGCTCAAGCGCAACGGCTTTGAAGTCGATCCCGAGTTCTCGTTCCCGATCTCAGAACCGACCTTCCTGCAGGCAAGAAACGTTGCATCGATCATCAAGGAGCACTTCCTGTCGGGCGAGTTCGACCTCGTGTATCTCATCTATACAAAGATGGAATCCGCGATCAACATGAAGCCTGTCGTTATGCGTCTCCTGCCGGTCGACCGTAAATCTATCGCACAGATCCTTCCTGAGAATATGGAAGATCCGGGTGTCGCTATCGAAAACGGCTCGGTCATCGAATACAGTCCTGACCCGGGCACGGTATTCAGCTTCCTGATCGACACCTACCTGAACGCCATCATCTACGGCGCGATGGTCGAATCCTATTCGAGTGAGCAGACGGCCAGGATGACCGCGATGGACAACGCTTCCAAGAATGCAGATGACATGATCAAACAGCTAGAACTCCTGAGTAACCGCGCTCGTCAGTCCAAGATCACGAACGAACTGACCGAGATCATTAACGGCGCGGAACAGGCCAATAATATATGATGAGAGGTAATTGAAGATGGCAGTAGGTAAAGTAGTACAGATCGTAGGTCCTGTTGTGGACTGCCTTTTCGATGAAAGTGAGATGCCGCACATCAACGATGCGGTCAAGATATATAACGACAACGATATCCTCTACGCCGAAGTGCTCCAGCAGCGAGGCGAGGGCATCGTAAGATGCGTTTCTTTTAACGCTACCGAAGGTTTGTCCAGAGGCCTTAAATGCGAATCCCTGGGTTCGCCGCTCAAGGTCCCTGTAGGTGAAGAGATAACAGGTCGTCTGTTTAACGCTCTCGGCCAACCTATCGACGGTCTTGGCGAAGTCAAGGCAGCAGACTATTGGTCCATCCACAGGAAGGCACCTTCATTTACCGAGCAGTATCCTGCAGAGCAGATGCTCGAGACGGGTATCAAGGTAATCGACCTTCTCGTACCGTTCTCAAGAGGCGGTAAGATCGGTCTTTTCGGCGGCGCCGGCGTAGGTAAGACTGTCCTTATCCTCGAGCTCATCCGTAACATCGCATCCGAGCACGGCGGCTACTCCGTATTCACGGGCGTAGGTGAGAGATCCCGTGAGGGTAACGACCTCTGGGGCGAGATGAAGGCTTCGGGCGTTCTCGATAAGACCATCATGGTATTCGGTCAGATGAACGAGACATCAGGTTCACGTATGAGAGCTCCGCTTACCGGACTTTCGATGGCTGAATATCTCCGTGACGTAAAGAAAAAGGACGTTCTCCTTTTTATCGATAACATCTACAGATTCGTACAGGCAGGTTCCGAGGTATCGGCTCTTCTCGGCCGTATCCCTTCAGCCGTTGGTTATCAGCCTACATTGAGCAATGAGGTAGGTGACCTTCAGGAGCGAATCACTTCCACAAAGAACGGTTCCATCACATCGATCCAGGCCGTTTACGTTCCTGCAGACGACTTGACTGACCCTGCGCCTGCAACTACTTTTGCGCACCTCGACGCTAACATCGTATTGTCGCGTTCCGTCGTTGAGCTCGGTATCTATCCGGCTGTCGATCCTCTTGAATCCTATTCCAGGATCCTCACTGAGGAAGTCGTCGGACGCGAGCACTATCACGTTGCACGTATGGTACAGGAGACGCTCCAGCGCTATAAGGAACTCCAGGACATCATCGCGATCCTCGGTATCGAAGAACTTTCCGAGAAAGACCGTCAGATGGTATCCCGTGCCCGTAAGGTACAGAAGTTCCTCTCTCAGCCATTCTTCGTAACGGCTGACTCCACGGGATTTGCACCTCGTTATGTTCCTGTCGATAAGACGGTAAGAGCATTCGGTGAGATCATCTCCGGTTCGCTCGACCACATCCCTGAACAGCACTTCTTCATGAAGGGCGACATCGATGACGTCTACGAATCCTATAAGAATAACAACTGATCGGACTAAGAAGATAAATGGCAGAAGAAAAGAAACATCAGACCAGACTTACCATAGTAACGCCTTATGAGAACTTTTTCGAAGGCAGTGCCGATGCCGTTATCCTTCCGTCACGCGACGGCGAAGTCGGTATCATGGCAGGGCATATGCCTCTGGTACTCGCGCTCTTTCCGGGCATCCTCACGATAAGGGTCGGGAACGAAAAGCGCGCCTGCGTTATCTCCGAAGGCTACGCCGAGATCGGTCAGCACATGGTCCTCGTTGTTACGAATTCAGCCGAGTGGCCTGACACGATAAACGTTAAGCGTTCTTTTGACTCGCTCACCAAGTACACCGAGATGCTCAAGGAAGTCTCGTACAGCGATTACAAGGCGACCATCTACAAAGAGTATATCGACAGAGCCAAGGCTCGTCTGCACCTGATCGAACTCTACGGTTCCGACAAGCAGAAGGAGAAGCTCGCGCAGCTTCGCGAGGCGCAGAGCGGATCTTAATGGTCGCTGTCAGAAGCCGATCTTGAACCTGAATTCCTTATCGGCAAATCCCAATATCTGTGAATTCTTGATCTCGTACCTCTCTTCGGGTACGAGTTTTCTGTTTTCGATAAAAGTATTATTCATGACGGAGCAGTCGACCAGGTAGTAGGAATTATTGATCCTTAAGATCTTTGCCTGGATCGGCGATATCTTGTCGTCGTCCATGCAGATGTCAGCCAGAAACCTGTCCGACCCGATCGAAGTCTCGTTGGCATAAAGACCGTAGCGCTCGGTGCCCTCAACGGCCTCAAGTTCCGCGAACGAGAACAGGTCGTCGGTCTCATCTTTTTTCTCTTCTTCAAAGAGGATCCTGGTGCGTTCGATGTCAGAACCGTCGCTGTTAGCGGGCACGGTTTTGCGCGAGTCGTAGAGTGTCTTAAGAAGGATTATCAGGACTGCGCCTGCGGTAAGGAAGGCAATGAACCTGTTTAAGAAGAGCGTTGATATGATAACGATAAGAAGCGCCATTCCCGCGAGGAACAGGGCAGACCTTAAGTCGCTCTGCTTAGTCTTTTCAGTCTCGTTCGGCTGCTCCTTGAATATCGTCCCGAGCATATCTTCGTCGTTGTTTTTTACCGCGAAAACTATCGCGGAGATCTCGTCAGGCGTGAGGATCGATTCGAACAGCGGGCTTTGCAGGAGATGTTCTATCCTGTCTTCGTTAAGGCATTTGATCTCAGGCAAGTCGCCGGTCATTATGGGGATGTAGCAGAGGTTGAACTTCAGATCCTGATCTATGAAGATGAACCGAGGATCGAGAACGAAGTTAGACGGCACGAGCAACATGTCCTCGGCTCTTATGATCATCTCGAAAAGGCCCCTGACGGCCTCGCGCAGTTTCTTCCTTATCGCATCCTTTATATCAGCCGTTTGGTAGTCGGCAATGGAGGTCATTCCGGTATGATCAAAGGATATCTCGATGCCTTTGCTCTTTTCTTCGTCAAAGGCGGGAAGAACACCCTCAAGCGTCGCACTTTCTATTATCTCTAGGGCATATGTATAAATCTGCGATTCCTGAACGAGTTCTACTGCAAAGCTGCCGCAGGGACCTTTCCTGATCTTCATAGTTTATTCCTCATAGTTCTTGTAAGTGATTGAATGTATAAGTGTAAAGTTTTTTCGTGCAATAATATTTGTTAGATGTTTTTATATTTCCTTTTTTCGCTCTCGAAAGATCATCCGTCATAGCGATCCGATGACCTTGTTCTCGTCAAAGCAATATGTCATGACCTT
>CADCPU010000405.1 GCA_902803365.1 Oscillospiraceae bacterium | reverse complement strand
GATTCAGCCTGATCGATCGTCTCGATACCGTCATCATCAGTTTTGTTTTCTGCCTGTTCAGCCTGCTTGTTTTCGAGCTTGTCAAACTGCTTGACGAAAACGACAGCAAGGAAGTACATGACAGTCAGCGAGCAGAATACATATATGAGCGGGAACCACTGCATATACCAGATGCATGCAACTACTGATGCGATCATGAGCGCCGTGATCAGCATAAGAGGGATAAACTTGATGATGGCGATCATAAAAGATGCCTTGAAGAGTTCAAGTGTCTTCATCTCGTATCTGGCGATCATCGGGAAGATCGACAATATCATGAGCCATGCAAAAGCCGTCATAAAGACCGCACCGAGCTTGTACATAAAAGGTACCGAGTTCCATCCCGTGAGGATGATCCAACGCCAGTCAAGGAACAACAGGAAGATCACGGCCATAAAGATGATCCAGCTGATCGTCGCCTGCTTAAAGTTACGCTTGAATGCCTTAAAGAACGGTCCGAATACCTTCGGTTCCTCACCGCGCACGATCTTCATAGCCACATAGCTCATAGCCGAGTATGACGCGCCGATGGTGAAGATTGGTATACAACATACGATAAATACGAGATTCAACAATAACAGATCCGTGACGGTACTGATAAAGCTCATGACCGGACCGTCAGGTTTAAAAAAGTTCATTCTGATCTTTCAGCCTTTCAAAAAGTTATCTTGACGCTGTCGATATTATCATCAACAACGAATTCAGCGATTTCGCCTTTATATTTAATCACATATTTGCCTTTTACGCCCTCGATTTTTACGACACCGTCAGAATTTGTACGAGCCGTGCCCTTTGAGCTCCACTCATCCTTTATGAGACCCTTGAGCATATGGTAAGACGGCTTGAGCGTATTGTCGACCTGCCAGTCGTTTAAGTCTTCGATATAATCCGGCACAGGTGTTCCTGTATAAATGAGATTAAAAAAGCCTGCCCTGAAACTACAGGGCAGGCTAATGATTTCAACAAATCTTTGAAATTATTCCTTAACACCACCGATTGTGAGACCTGTAACGAAGTATCTCTGGAGGAAAGGATAAAGAACAATGATAGGTGCCATTGTGGCGATCGTTGCTGCAGATCTAACTGTGATAGGTGTAACAGTCTGAACTGCCTGCTCTGTCATTGCGGCACTGTTCGTAGGGCTCTGTGTGGAGCTTGTTACGGAAGCGAGGAGCTTCTGCAACTCGTACTGGAGTGTCGTGTACTGATCATCCATTCTGTTGTAGAGCATTGCATCGAACCATGAGTTCCAGTGATATACGGCACTGAAGAGAGCGATCGTTGCATAAACAGGCTTACAAAGAGGTGAGATGATCTTAACGAAGATCGTCATGTAGCCAGCACCTTCGAGCTGAGCTGATTCTTCAAGTGAATCCGGGATACCGTTCATGTATGTTCTCAAGACCATTACGTTGAATGCACTTACCAAACCAGGAACTACGTATACCCAGAAGCTGCTCGTCAAATGTAAGTATCTGAAGAGGATCATTGTAGGAATGAGTCCGCCGTTTACATACATCGTGATGATCCAGAACAATGAGAGGCTCGACTTGAAGAGGAACTTCTTACGGCTCAGGATGAACGAGAGCAAAGCGTTGGCTGCGAGGGAACCGAGTGTACCGATAACTGTTCTGAGAACTGTGATCTTAGCACCAACGAGGATACCCTGCTTGTTGAATACTGTCTGATAACTCTTGACGGAGAACTTACGAGGGATGAGGTGGATACCACCACGAACCGCGTCGGAACCGTCGTTGAATGAGTATGCTAATGTGTTAAGAACCGGATAAAGAGTTACAACTGCGAATAATACAAGGAAGATCGTGTTGCAAATCGTAAAAATCAGGTCCTCTGTTGCCATCTTTCTCAATGGCTTGTTTGCTGCTGCCATAATCTTGACCCCCTCCCCTTAGAACAGACGCTCGTCGCCTGTTTTCTTGGCGATGGTATTGGCTATTACGATCAAGGACAGCGATACGACAGACTTAAAGATACCGGCTGCAGTACCGAGTGAGTAGTCCATGTTACGACCATTGATAGCCCAGTCGAGAACGTAGATGTCGATCGTCTTGGAAACGCTCTGTACAAGACCGTTACCTAAGAGATACTGGATTTCGAAACCTGCATTGAGAACGTTACCTACGTTCATCAAGAGGAGGATCATTATTGTAGGACGGAGAGAAGGAAGTGTTACATACCACATCTTCTGGAAACGTCCTGCACCGTCGATCGAAGCAGACTCATAAAGAGAAGGATCGATAGAGGTGATTGCTGCGAGATAGATGATTGCGTTCCAACCTGTCTCTTTCCAAAGGTTACTCAATGTAACGATCGGCCAGAACCAAGCTTTCTTTGCGAAGAACGCATAAGGTGAATCAATAATACCGAACTTCATCAGGAGCTCATTGATGATACCTGTTGAAGAAAGTGCATCGTGTACGATACCCGTAACAACGATCATTGAAAGGAAGTGAGGCAAATAGGAAATTGTCTGGATCAATTTCTTGCCCATTGTGTTTTTTACTTCGTTAAGAAGTATAGCAAATGCAATTGCTGTAACTGTTCCGAAGAACAAATTAAGAACACCCATTGCAAAGGTGTTACGAATTACCAACAAGAAGTTATTGTCGGCAAACAGGAATTTGAACTTGTCTAATCCTACGAACTTGGAGCCTGTGATTCCGAGCTTATACTTGTAGTTCTGGAATGCCATTACCCAACCTGCCAAAGGCAAGTAGTTAAATACCAAACCATACAGTACATAAACTGCTGCGATTACTACAAGAAGCCACTGTCTCTTAAACTCCTTGATCGTGAATGCGTTCTCTTTCCTCTTCTTTGACGGTTTTGAAGTTGAAAGACTCATGCTTAACCATTCCCCCTTAAAAATAAGTGGCAACCACAGTTACAATCTACCATGGTTGCCACCATAAATCAATTGAGCTTTATTAACTTGATGTTAAATATCGAGTTAATTATGCAAGGCCGGCATCCCTAGCAGCCTGGAGTCTTGCGTCTACTTCAGCCTGAGCTGCATCGAGGAATACCTGAGGATTCAGATCAGAGTAAGCCTTCTGATAAGCGGACCAATCGGAATCGAAGTTAGAGCTCATAACAACCTTAGGGAGCCACTCATGCTTAACTTCGCCCATCTTCTGCCATACAACACCTTCTTCTGTATCAGAACCGAGGTTGTTTGACCAAGACCAGAGAGGATACCAAGCGTACTGATCACAGTATGTGGATCCGATAAAGTCAGCGTAGTTATTTGCGCCATATGCCTTGAAGCAATCTGCCAAAGGAGTAGCGAGACCTGCGAGGAACTCGGAAGGCTGCTCGCCCGGCATCATGCAGTTCTTACCGTCACGGCTCAAACCGTTCCACTGAGGGCAGTAGGAATAAGAACAGATGTGGTCAGCCTTGTAAGCGTCATCTTTCCAGAGCTGTCTCTGCTCTTCTGTTCTCTCAAAGAGACCATCGTCGTTAACGAAGTAGTCTTCACCTTCGATACCCCAGAATCTCAAGTCGTGGATATCCTGATCGAGGAGGTCATTCAAGAACTTGAATGCTGCGTCCGGGTTGGAGCAAGATGTTGTAACTGCAACACCTGAAGACTGGTTGAGCTCATCGCCGTAGGAGTGCCACTGCTGCTCCATGCCTGCCTTAGTTGTAAGACCGAGAGGTACGTAGTCACAACCGAGCTCATCGAGACGGAATGTGGAACCATCTTCTGCTTCGAGTGTCTGAGCGAAAGGTCCCATGATGCTGTAAGCGAAATCCCAGTACTGATCGCAAAGACCAAGAACACGACCTGTAGAAAGCTTAGCGATATACTCGTCGTATGTCTGTGTAGCGAAGTCAGGATCGATAGCACCCTTATTGAACTCTTCGTTCAACTTCTTGAAATACATTTCAGCTGTAGGTGTTGTGTTGTAGTCAACTACCTTTGGCTCATCAGGATTGTCTACGTTTACGATAACGCAACCATCGTTCGGATAACCATCGAGGAACATAGGAGCGTTCTCAAGGCAGTAGTACTTCCAGCCTTCACAGAGACATGTGTAAGGGATAACCGGTGTTCCGTCAGGAAGTGTAGGATTAGCCTCAGCATATCTCTCGAGGAGATCAAAGTACTGATCCAATGTCTCGATCGTAGGATAGTTGTCCCAAGCAAGTACACGAGCCTGGATCCAGAAAGCCTCACCGTTGTGGCCTGTTGTGGTATCCTTCTCACGATGGTTACCAAATACGTTAGCCCAGTAGATGTGGCCGTCTTCCATACGGAACTTATCCCACTCGAAGTCGGAGTACATCTCCTTAAGGTTAGGATACTTCTCAAGGTAAGGATCCCAAGCTACGAGCAAGTCGTTCTCATAGAGCTGAACAGATCCGTCACCACCATCGATGAGATCAGGCAACTTACCTGAAGCAATGATGGAACCGATAGCCTCACCAGCCTGCTGACCAGCGAGCCATGTCTCCTTAAGACGAACACCTGTCTTCTCTGCGATGATCTCCTGAATCTTGTTGCCTTCATTGATCTCTGTACCTGCCATAGCAGCGAACATCTTCATGTCAATGATAGCGTCATCAGAATAGACCTCCTCACCGGCGTCATTGGTTGTGTCAGGTGCCGGAGCTTCGCCTGCTGTAGGCTGCTCTTCTTCTGTCTTGCCGCAAGCAGAGAATGCTGTAACGGCCATCAATGATGCCATGACCAAAGAAAATAGCTTCTTTTTCATTATTAAGCCTCCCCATTTAAAATTTATCGCTTTCGCAATATTTTTGTTGGTAGCCTAATTATAGTTTTGCCTTAGTTTTGCCACAACCCGAAAAACTCTCACTAAAGTACCGATGAATTCTACACAAAAAATACAAAACTTTTTGAATTTTTCGGTGCACCTTGAACAAAACGTTTTGCTATACGCCCCTGTTCATCTTACGGTACTTAGACGGCGTGCAGCCCTTAATCTCAATGAATTTGTGGATAAAATAGTCACTGTCTTTATATCCTACATCCTCTGCTATCTGGTTGATCTTCTTGTCTGTACCGATAACCTGCTTGGCTGCTTCCTTGATCCTATAATTTGTCAGGTAATTTTTGAAAGACATCCCGTATTTCTTCCTGAATACCTGTCCGAGGTACGAACTGTTGATGTGATATTTGTCCCCCAGATACCTCAGGCTGATGTTCTCGGCAAAGTGTTCCTTGATCTCGTTTTCGACATCTGCAAGGATTCCGCGGGAGATGCTCTTACGAAGTTCGGTAAGGTAGTTGGCATACTCAACTGCAAACTTCATCATGTGCTGGCGGCTGCCTCGGATGAGATTGCTCTCCGATGTCTGCTCAGATATATACTGGATGATCTCCTCCTGGTTGATCGTATCATCCTGCTCACTTGCAAGATGGATGAGTTGGAACAGGAGATAGTTGATGTTAAGGTCAAATGTACTTCCGCTGCTGTCGCCCGACTGCAGTTCATTGTAGAGTTTGTCGATACCTTTCTCGATCATCTCGATATCATTCTTCTCGATGGACGCGATTATCTCGTCGATCGTATTCTTGCACAGGACTATGCTGTTGTGCGTTACCTGTACTTCTTCTTCATATACATATATCTTCTTTTTACTGTGGAATCCCTTGATACTCTTAAGTCTCCAACAGGAGTTGTAGGACTTGGACAGAGCAGAGATATTCGGAACGAGCTTACCGCAGAGCATCCTGACAGGCTTTGTCATGATGACTTCGATCTTTCTGATCATCATATTAAGGAACTCGCTCTCGCTCATGTCGCGTATCGCGGCCATGTGCTCACAGTAGATGAATCCGACATCGTAATTGCCTTCGTCATATGAGACATCGAAAATGAAGTGGTTGGCATTCTCCTTCAACACTTCACGGCAGGCATTATAGAGCTGTCTTTGAACAAGACGCATGTCATAGTCATCGGAATCGCCGTTATCGACGCTGAGTTCACTGTCTACGAGTTCGATATCGATGAACCTGATGCCGCCCGAGATCTGGAGATGGTTATTTACATACTCGAGATCTTCATTGTCATACTTGCCCTTGATGAGGGATGTGATGTTTGAAGCCAGGTATGCGCCCTCCATCTTCTCCCTGTCCTTCTTGAGCATGATGGATTCCATGTTAAGGTTCGATACCTTGCGAAGGACATTGATAAGATCCTCCTCGTTAACAGGCTTCAGTATATAATCGAGGCAACCGTTACGGATGGCTTTCTGTACATATGAGAAATCGTCATAGCCGGTAAGGATAACGAATTTTGCATTGGAGAGCTCCTCGTTCTTTATCGTATCGAGAAGTTCAAGTCCGGTCATGATCGGCATCTTGATATCCGATATTATGAGATCGACCTTGTTTTCGCGAAGATAGTTAACGGCATCACGTCCGTTAGCGCAGACCGTAGCGATCTCAAAGCCTTCGCTCTCCCAGTCAATGAGCACCTGCAATCCCTGAAGGATATACGGCTCGTCGTCGACCAGCATTACTTTAAGCATCTTCTTCTCCTCCTTTGTCTTCTTTCAAGCTTTCCGAAGGGATCGTTATGATAACGCTCATTCCGATACCCTTCTCGCTCTCGATGGTGAATTTGGGTTTATTGTCGAACATTAATTTCATTCTGAGGCAGGCATTAAGGATACCTACGTGCTTTGCTTTCTTTACCGTCTCGATGGTAACGTAGTTCATCCTGCGCTCGAGGATCTTTACGTCATCTTCATCCATACCGTCACCGGTATCTTCAACTTCGATGATAAGGGCACCGTCTTTCTTGTATACCCTGACGAAGATCCAACCCTGGGATGATTTGGACTCGATACCGTGTACGCAGGCATTTTCTACGAACGTAACCAGCGTGAGCTTCGGTATCTTGATGTTACGGCAGTCATCGTCGATATCGATATCAAACGATATCCTCTCGCCGAATCTGTAGCTTTGAAGCTGAAGATAAGCTTCGATGAATTCCTCTTCCTCACCGATCGTAACGGAGTCTTCGTGCCACTCAACATTCTGGCGCTCCATTACTGCGAGCTTCTGGACCATCTCAGCTGTCTCGTCCTCGCCCTTAAGGACACTGTGCATCCTTATGCTCTCGAGAGCGTTAAAGAGGAAGTGCGGATTGATCTGACTTTGAAGAGCAAGGAGCTCGGCGTTCTTACGCGCGATGTCATTCTCCTGCTCGCGAAGCTTATCCTTATATATAGTAGTAGTAAGGGCATTGTTTATTCCAACGATCCTGTTGTAGTTATACATCAGGAGCGCGATCTCATCAGATCCCTCGATATGCTCTATCGACTGGAAGATATCGTTGCTTCCTTCACCGAAGGCCTTACCCAATATGCTTATCCTGTCCGTGATGGACTTCTCCATGATCTTCATGAGGAGGATCGGGATGATGATCGTGAAAAGAAGGAGCGCGATAACGAGCCAGATCTTATCGGTAAGGACCGACATTATGGCCGTGTCATCCGTAAAAGCATAGACCTTGAAGAGTGCTCCCTTGATCCTGAATTCCTTTACGGTCTTGTAAGGCTCATAGGCGGCACGCTCTTTGACAGTCTCGATACTCACATTCTCTCCCCTGTTGGAGAAAGGAACGTAATCGTCACAGCAGACATATACGGAACAGTTGGTCGGAAGTGCCGCAAGACCTTCCCTGATCCTCGAGAACTTGTGCTCGATCACTATGTACTTTGTAATAGGTGACTTTGTATTCTTCATCTTGCGGACATAGATAAACTTGTCCTTGTCATACTCACGTATCAGCGGACGATCGTCATAGTAAACGAACGCAGCTTCGTCTCTCCCGGAAGCGATAAAACGCTCATACCACGGATTGCCCTCTGCACGAGTGAGATTTTGGAATTCCTTACCGTTCAATATGGTGTTATTCGCAGCATAGATCGTTATCTTATCCTGATTAAGGCTGCACAAAGTCGCAAAAAACGAGTTCGAGATTTGTGTCGAGTACGCCTCGTAATAGTCGTAAGGCCTCGCATATGACTTGTTGATGAATGCGTTGAGATTCTTGTTAACGTCGATAGACTTGGATACAGTCTCATCGTAATCGATGACCGATTTGAGATAGTTTATATAAGCTTCGACTTCGCTCTCTCTGTAAAAACGCTCGTCATTTAACTCAGCGGTATACATGGAACGGAGTACGATAAAGTCCGTCGTGACCACCGGTATGATAACACACATCAGGTACATGACGAGAAATTTCTTGTTAAGTTTAAGGTTGCCAAGCGCGTTGCTGACAGCACTTTTTAACATAGATAGAGCCCCCAAGTAAGATCCGTATAATATCCTATCTTATTAGAATTGCGGATCGTTTGCAAATAAGTTCCGCCCTCCGCCTACATGAGCGGAGGGCAGAGAGACAGTTCATTATCAGTTCTGTCCGTAATAAGCATTAGCACCGTGCTTTCTGTAATAGTGCTTATCCTGGAGTACCTGAGGAGCAGGCTGAACATCCTTATTGATGAGTTCTGTTCTGAATGCCATCTTGGCAACTTCCTCGAGTACTACCGCATTATGTACGGCTTCAAAAGCATCCTTGCCCCATGTGAAAGGACCGTGGTTCTTACAAAGGACTGCAGGAACTGCATTATAGTCGATGCCTCTGTTCTTGAATTCTTCTACGATGAGCTTACCTGTGTTGAGCTCATATGCTTCGTCGATCTCCTTTTCGGAAAGGACACGAGCACACGGAACAGGTCCGTAGATATAATCGGCATGTGTCGTTCCGTAGCAAGGGATATCGCGGCCGCTCTGTGCCCAGGATGTCGCATAGGATGAATGTGTGTGGACAACGCCTCCGATATCAGGGAACTTGGAATAGAGATATACATGAGTAGGTGCATCGGATGAAGGCTTAAGGTCACCCTCTGCCTTAGTTCCGTCCGGATTTAAGACTACCATGTCCTCAGCCTTCATCGTCTCATAAGGAACGCCGCTCGGCTTGATAACGATAAGGCCTGTCTCTTTGTCGATCGCACTTACGTTACCCCATGTGAAAGTAACAAGTCCGTGCTTAGGAAGGAGCATATTTGCTTCATATACTTTTTGCTTCAGTTCTTCTAACATACTGTACCTCTTGATCAATTATAGATTTCGGCTGCAGCCTTCTCGACTGCAAGACCCTTAACATACTTATCAAGGAACTTATCAAATCCTTCGATGTCTTCCTTGGAAGCGATGAGCTCTGTGCACTCGCTGGATGCGAAGATCTCTTTCTCGAGGAATTCCTCAAGGCTGTTAAATTCGCTCCTTCTTGCTTCGTAGAGAGCCAATACGGCAATACCCCATGCACCGCCTTCGCCTGCAGTCGTCAAAAGTCCGATAGGAGTTCCGATAGCTGCGGAGCAGATCGTCTGACCTGCCTTAGGTGTCTTAAAGTAACCGCCGTGACCGTACATCTTCTTGATCGTTACCTTCTCTTCGTTCGTAAGGATATTCATACCGATCTTAAGAGAAGCGAGTGCGGAACAAAGGTGCATTCTCATGAAGTTAGCGAGAGTAAAGTTGTCACCTGCAGTCCTTACGAAGAGAGGTGCGCCGTTCATGAATCCCGTTACAGGCTCACCTGACAGATAGTTATAGTAAGTAAGTCCGCCGCAGTCCTTGTCGCCGTCGAGTGCGCAGCTGTAGAGCTTCGTGAAGATATCTCCCATGTTGAAGTCCTGACCCATGAGCTTACCGAACTGAGCGAAGAGTTCTGCCCAGACATTGATCTCGGATGTGCAGTTATTGCAGTGGACCATCGCAACAGGAGCACCGGAAGGTGTAGTAACCATGTCGATCTCCTTGTGGAGCTTCTTCATGGCGTCTTTAAGAACGATCATTGCAAATACGGACGTACCTGCGGAGATGTTGCCTGTCTCAGGAGCAACGGAGTTGGTAGCGACCATTCCCGTTCCTGCATCGCCTTCAGGAGGACAAAGAGGGATACCTGCTTCGAGGTCTCCTTCAGGATCGAGGAGAAGTGCGCCTGCCTTTGTGAGGTTACCGGCGTCATCACCTGCATTGAGTACCTTAGGAAGGATACCCTTAAGATCCCAAGGGAAGTTCTTGTCCTTGATGAGTCCTGCGAATGTATCGAGCATCTTTGCGTCGTAATCGAAAGCCTTGGAATCAATCGGGAACATGCCGGATGCATCGCCTACGCCAAGGGCCTTTACGCCTGTGAGCTTATAGTGAACGAAACCTGCGAGAGTCGTAAGGTAGCTTATATCCTTAACGTGCTCTTCACCGTTTAAGATAGCCTGGTACAGGTGCGAGATGCTCCATCTCTGCGGAATGTTGAAATCAAAAGCCTCTGTGAGCTTGTCAGCAGCTTCCTCAGTAATAGTGTTTCTCCAGGTCCTGAAAGGAACGAGAAGATCGTCGCTCTTGTTGAGTGCGATATAGCCGTGCATCATTGCGGAGAATCCGATCGCTGCAAACGACTTCAACGTAACACCATACTGTGTCTGAACATTCTTCTTGAGATCCTGATAAGCATCCTGAAGTCCGCTCCAGATGGCATCTTCGGAATATGTCCAGATGCCGTCCTTGAGTTCGTTCTCCCACATATGATCGCCGAAGCCTACGGGATTACCCTTAAGGTCTGTCATTACGGCCTTGATCCTGGTCGAACCGAATTCGATACCCAGTGCTACTTTGCCTTCTTCGATGAATTTGCTCTCCATATAATTTCTCCTTTACCATTTCTTGTAAGGGCACCTGCCGCGCTTCAGTGCTGCCCTGATCTCAACAAAGCAGCCGCATGCGAGACAAGTTCCCTGATTTAGTTTTTCACAGTCTTTGCATATATCGAGTCTTCGCTTGTTTTCGACACCGTCCGTAAGATCTTCCTTCGGAAGTTCTTCGAGGCTCTTACCTACGAGCCTCTCGTACGCCTCCCTGTCAAAATCCCTGAGAAGACATCTCGTGCATATCTTTGTCATGCTTCAACTTCGATATGAAGGACGGAAGAAGCAGGGATCTTGAAGATCACCTTTTCGCCGTCGATCTTGATATCATTGAATGCTTCGATCTTTACGTTCTCAGGCTCATCGAATGTATTCTTTGCATCCTTGACACCCGATACGATCTCGCCCTTGACGCTCTTTACACCGAGGCCCGTGAGTACGGACTCGACGTCATAAGCTTCGTCAACGGAAAGGTTTGTAAGCGTGATGTGGATCTTGCCGTCCTTATCCTTGGATACGGATTCGGTAAGGTTAGGTACCATGTACTCATCCTCAAGACCGATCTGCTTTGTATCGATGGAGCTCTCGAGGAGTTCGTTGTCCTGATGGCAGCTGTACATCTTGAATACATGATATGTAGGTGTCTTGACCATCTTATCGCCCTCAGTCAGGATGACTGCCTGGAGAACGTTGACGACCTGAGCGATGTTAGCCATCTTAACGCGCTTACAATGCTTATTGAAGATGTTAAGGTTGATACCTGCGATAAGAGCATCACGGATAGTGTTCTGCTGATAGAGGAATCCCGGATTCGTTCCTTCCTCTACATCGTACCAAGTACCCCACTCATCGACCATGAGACCGATCTTGCATTCAGGGTCATATCTGTCCATGATCGCAGAATGCTTCTCGATGAACTCTTCCATGCAGAAAGTCTTCGCGAGAGTCATGTACCACTCTTTGTCGTTAAAGCCCGTAGCGCTTCCCTTCTTGGACCAGTCATAAGGGAGCGTGTAGTAGTGGAGTGTAAGACCGTCCATATAGCCGAAGTTCTGAGGGAATGACCCCTGCTGTCTGAAGCACTCATGGAGCATCGTCTCTGTCCAGTTGTAATCCTTATCCGTAGGACCTACTGCAAGCTTCTGGATCTTCTTGTCAGGATTATAGTTCTTTACGAAAGTCTGGTACTGCTTATAAAGGTTTGCATAGTACTCAGGCACCATGTTGCCGCCGCAGCCCCATGTCTCGTTACCTACTGCAAAGTAGTCAACCGTCCAAGGCTTCTCTCTGCCGTTCTGTCTTCTCAAGTCAGCCATCGGAGATACGCCGTCGAATGTCATGTACTCGACCCACTCGCTCATCTCACGGACCGTGCCGCTTCCGATGTTGCCGTTGATATATGTCTTACAACCGAGCTGCTCTGCAAGTTCCATGAACTCGTGAGTACCGAAGCTGTTGTCCTCGACTACTCCGCCCCAGTTGGTATTGATCATCTTCTTTCTGGACTCCTTGGGACCGATACCGTCCTTCCAGTGATACTCGTCAGCGAAGCATCCGCCCGGCCAGCGAAGTACAGGGATCTTCATCTCCTTCAAGGCCTCAACGACATCGTTTCTCATGCCGTTCGTATTAGGGATCTCGGAGTTCTCACCGACGTAGATTCCCTCGTATATGCATCTTCCGAGGTGCTCGGAAAAATGTCCCTGGATCTCAGGATTGATATGGCCTTTTTCCTTGGCCGGATTGACGATCAGTCTGAACATAAAATAGTCCTCCACACTTAATTGCGCGCATTAAACGCAGTATAACTTCAAAATTACATTAGGGCAGTTCAAATTGCAATATCATTTGGGGAAGTGCTTTATTTTACAGGGTATTAACTAGAATTTGTCCCGTTGAATAATGATTTTGGCTTGATTAACATAATTTTATCCGTAATACAAAACAATAGAGGGGCTTTAGTTATGTTAAAGATAGTAAAAACCGAGAACGGCCTTGTACGAGGACTTCCGGGCAATAACACCCGCATCTCCGTATTCAAGGGCATTCCTTTTGCTGCTCCGCCTACGGGCGAAAATCGCTGGCGCGCACCGCAGCCGTGCAAGGACTGGGAGGGCATATACGACGCCTACAAGTTCGCTCCTATCTCAGTTCAGGATCAGCCGGGTATCGGAACTGATATCTACTGCAAGGAATGGCACGTCGATCCGGATATCGAGATCAACGAAGACTGCCTCTATCTCAACGTTTGGACAAATGCAAAGAGCGCAGATGAGAAGCTTCCTGTCCTCGTCTGGTTCTTCGGCGGCGCTTTCCAGTGGGGCTACACGGCCGAGATGGAATTCAACGGCGAGAATCTCGCAAAGCGCGGCATCATAGTCGTAACAGTAAACTACAGACTCGGTGCTCTGGGCTTTTTGGCTCACCCTGATCTGTTCAAGGAATCTCCTGACGCACCTGCCAACTTCGGCAGCCTCGACCAGCTCGCAGGCCTTAAGTGGGTCAGAAGAAATATCGCTAACTTCGGCGGCGACCCTGATAACATCACTATCGCAGGTCAGTCCGCAGGCGGCGGAAGTGTATTGAACCACCTTACTTCCAAGGCCAGCATCGGAAACTACAGCAAGGCCGTTATCCTCTCAGGTCTCATCCAGTTCCCTTACATGAAGGACTTCGTGATCACCCCGAGAAGTACGGAAGATGCTTGCAGACACGGTGTCGAGTTCTTTAAAAAGCTCGGTGTCAGCACGCTCGAAGAAGCTCGTAAGCTCGATGCAAACTACAT
>CADCPU010000404.1 GCA_902803365.1 Oscillospiraceae bacterium | reverse complement strand
CCTGATAAGATGGAAGGTTTCCTCGGGAAGAATCCGGGCCTTTCATCCAGGATCGCATTCCATGTTCCGTTCGAAGATTACACGGCAGAGCAACTTTGCGATATAGCTGATATCATCGCGGGCAGATATAAGATGAAGATCGAAGACGAGGCCAGGGTGAAGCTTAAGACTATTTTCGATAATGCGATCACGGAGGAAGACTTCGGTAACGGCAGATATGTAAGAAATATCATCGAGAAGGCGCGCATGAAGCAGGCTGACAGGCTTATTAAGATGGATGTTGATAAGCTCACGGACGCTGACCTTAAGACGCTGAAGGTAGTCGACATCGAGGTTCCGGCTAAGCTTAAGTCGGATAAGAAGACATACGGATTTGTGGTATGATCGAACTTAACGAAAGAAGGGGAAATCTATGTTCAGGATCTTTATTACGGGCGATACGCATGCTTCATTAAGCTGGGAGAAGATCAACACGAAGAAGTTCCCAATTCAGAAGGAACTGACCAAGGATGATCTTCTTATAATCGCGGGTGATTTTGGCGGCGTGTGGGATAACGGCACCGGTGACAAGTATGTCCTGGATGCTTATGATTCCAGGAACTTCACGACATTGTTTGTTGACGGCAATCATGAGAATTTTCCGCTCCTTAATACGTTCCCTGTAGAGGAGTTCCACGGCGGCAAGGTACATCGCATAAGAGACTCCGTATATCATCTTATGAGAGGTCAGGTCTATGACTTCGGAGGCAGGACGTTCTTTACCTTCGGAGGCGCGACTTCACATGACCGTATATGGAGGCAAGCGGGAATTGACTGGTGGCCTGAAGAACTTCCGAGCGAGGCGGAACTTAAGGAAGCAGAGAGGAATCTTGAAGCCTGCGGATATAAGGTCGATTATGTCATCTCTCACTGCTGTCCGAGAAGGGCTCTCTCTGAGCTCGGGCTTATAAAGTTTTATACAGAGGACAGGCTCAATCGCTTTTTCGATTACCTGACGGAAGATAAAGGACTTCAGTTCAAGAAGTGGTACTTCGGCCACTATCATGAAGATATGGAGATCGGGCCGTGGAACCTGCTGTTTAATACTATTGAGGAGATTTAAGGAACATAGTGTATAATACCTTCTGTACTATCAGGAGGTTAACTATAATGGAAATAGAATCACGTCACATATCTAAAGCATATTCAAAGGAATTCATCAACGTCAGCAACATGGGCGGCGTCCTGGTGAAGAACCCGAGAAAGCCCTTGAGGGACATGTTCATTATCTATCCTGTCCTCATCATCCTTTGCGTTGTTTGGGCTGTGGCAGTTATTCTGTATCTTTTCGCATATAACAAGACAGATATCCTCATCCTCGCGCTTGGCGGTGTTGTCGTTACGTTTGTTATGGTAACTTTATTCTACGTAAAGATGTTGACCGCGCTTAAGAAGAATCAATCTTCAGATCGCCACGTCAAATACATCTTCAGCGAGGAAGGTCTCAAGTACGATGACGGCTCCGCTCAGATCACCGAATTTAAGTGGGATGCCTGCCAGTGCCTCCTGATCATCAAAGAGGGAATGTACTTTATCCCGAATGACAACAAAGGTGTACTTATCGCCATGCCGGCCGAGTTCGAGTCCAAGGTCAGGGATTTTATCCGAGAGAACAAGATCGAACTTGATATCGTGCAGGGATGAAGAAGGTTTAATGCCGATTACCGTATAAATGAAGATTATCTCCATCTGTACGGTAATCGATATTCAAAGCCCGGTTACTTCTTTAACCTGAAATCCTTGCCCTCGTATGTCCTTATCGGATTGCCCCTTACGATCTGCGTGTGCTTGCTCCTTGCATCGCGGACTGATTGAGCCGCGCCTTCGAGTTCCGCAGCTTCGAGCACGGCGCGAAGTCTTCTTATCGCACGCTGCTTGTTCTGATACTGGCTTCGCTCTTCGGTGCATTCGAGGATTATCCCGGTAGGGATGTGTCTAATGCGAACGCCGGACTCGACCTTGTTTACGTTCTGACCGCCTTTGCCTCCGCAGTGCATAGTCTCGAACTTAACGTCTGCCATATCAAAAGTAAGATCGTCGTCGCGCTCGTTAAGAACGTCGACCGTTAGAAACCAGTTCTTACGCTTGTGGTCGGGTCTTACCGGGCTCTTGCATATCCAGAGTATCGTACCTTCAAGGAAGGCTACGTCTCCTTCAAATTCCATTATTGCCGATTTATAACCGTTGCCCGAATGATCCTTGTTTACGGATACGATCCTGCTGCCCGGAAATTCGGCGAGGAGGGAAGTGCAGAACTTCTCGACTCCGATCGAACATTCTATGGGACCTTGTCCCGAACTTATCTGTATTAACATAATGTCTCCTTATCTTTTGTTTCCTGCTTTGAAGTTATATACCGGCTTTAAGATGTCGGTCACTTCAACTGTCTCATTGATGTTCATCAATATATCGTCAATATTCCTGTATGCCGCGGGCGATTCGTCCAGCGTGTCTGCCCCGACGCATGTGCTGTAGATGCCCTTCATGTCCTGCTTGAAAGCGGATACGGTATAGTGCTCCTTGACTTCGCTGCGGCTCAAACGTCTGCCTGAGCCGTGCGGCGCGGAACAGTTCCAGTCAGGGTTTCCGAGACCCTTGCCGATTATGACGCCGTCACGCATATTGACCGGGATGATCACGTCTTCTCCCGCGAGTGCAGAGGAGGCGCCTTTCCTTAGGAGAAGCGTGCCGTCATCGAGGCGGGTCAGGAAATTATGCATCGACTCGAAGCTTCGGACGGCTTTCCACTTCATCGCCTTGAGGATCTCTTTTAAGATGATCTGTCTGTTGAGCGATGCGTACCTTGAGACTACGATGGCATCGTTAATGTAGTCGTCCATAAGCTTGCCGCGAAGGGTCGTCATCTCATAAGGAACCATAGAGCTTCTGCCTGCTTTCATATAGTACTCGGCGACTTCTTTGCCAAGGTGCCTGCTGCCCGTGTGGATCACGATATATGTCTTGTCTTTACTCTTGTCTATCTCGATAAAGTGATTGCCGCCGCCAAGTGTTCCGAGGCTCAATGCTGCTTTCCTCTGGTCGATGTGATCAAAGCAGCGAAGGTCTGTCAGGACATCAAGCGTCGCGGAAGCGTGCGGTTCTTTACGGATCGCAAAGCCTGCAGGGATCTTCTTTTGGATCTCCTTATCAAGACGGGTGAATTCGATGTTCTTCGCATTGACTTCGCAGATGAGCATGCCGCATCCGATGTCTACGCCGAGAAGCGAGGGGATGACCGAATCCTTGATCGTCATGGTAAGGCCGATCGGACCGACTGTGCCGGGATGAACGTCCGGCATGATCCTGACTTTTGAGCCGTATGAGATCCCGTTATCGAGAATGTTCTTGATCTGCGCCAAAGCATAGTTTTCGATATCGTCCGTGAAGATCTTTGCTTCGGCAAAATTACCTGTGATGGTCTGCATAAAAATATAAAGTCCTTTCGTTTATGAAAGGGCACAAAAAAGGCACCTTCGATGAGGTGCCCGTTAAGATCTTCTGCAGTATGAAGTTAAGCGACTTCAAGAGGAGATCTCTTGCACCCTGTTTTTACTGTGTTCATTGATGTTGTATTGAATCCTGTCATGGCAAGGACCTCCTTTCGATTGTTATTTCACGGGGATTATAACCCTGCTTTTGGGGTTTGTCCATATGGATATCAAAACTTAAAACTTTTTGTTAAATATCGGCTCTCTTAAAACAAGTTTTCTTATTATAATGATAAAATTTTCGATAGGGGAGATGAATGGAGGCAGGGTTATGTTGTATGTAATACCGCTTACGATGTCGATCATACTGACATTCGCGTATTTTGTAATTTGGCACAGACATTTTGATACGTCACTTACGCTGATCTTTGCATGTATCCCCGTAACGGTACTGGGTGCGCTCCTGAGGGCGTTGGCCTCTGATGCGGGCGAAGCGATAATAGCATTGAAGATACAATATATCGGCGGTGCATTCCTGCCGCTCCTCATCACATTAAGTATCCTGAACCTTTGTAAGATAGAGCAGACAAGGCTTCTTCGCGCGGTGCTGTTCCTGATATCTTTCTCGATATATTGTTCCGTGCTGACTATCGGATCTTCCAATATCTTCTACAAATCATTCAGCTTTGAGAAGGTTGACGGTATCGGTCTTCTGGCGGATAAGCAGTACGGATTCATGCACCATGTCTTTATCGCAAGCGTGATCCTTTATTCTCTTATTGGCATCATCGCGATCATCTATTCCTACAACATGAAAAAGGATGTCTCGAGGAAGATCCTCGTGCTCCTGTTCCTTCCTGAATTTTTCTCCGTCATGGGATTCTTCGGTCAGAAGATGTCAGGCCTTAATATCGAATTTACTCCGTTTACTTTCGTCATCGCGCAGATGGTCTATCTTCTTATCGTCTATCGCGTGGCTCTCTATAACATCGATGACTCGTTGGTCGATACGCTCGTGGAGACGGGCGATACCGGCATCATCTCGGTCGATCTTGATTACCATTATCTTGGTAGCAACGAGACGGCAAGAGAGATATTCCCGCACCTTCGCAATATCGCGATCGACAGCGATGTGACCGACGGTGGGGCTTTGTCGATCTCTCTCATATCATGGATCGAGCACTTTAAGGAAGATAACCGGAACAATACGTTCTCTTACGAGAGCAAGAATCATTATTATAGAGTTGACGTAAGAAGTCTTATCGTCGGCAGGCGAAAGAGCGGCTATCAGTTCTTCCTGACCGACAATACTCCTGATCAGGAATACATAAAGCTTCTGGATAAGTTCAATACCGACCTTGAAGAAGAAGTAAGGCGCAAGACCGACAGGATCGTAAAGATGCACGACAAGCTCATCCTCAGTATGGCGATGATGGTCGAGAGCAGAGACAATTCCACGGGCGGCCACATCATGCGTACGAGCGAGGGCGTCAGGATCCTCATAAATGAGATGATCAAAGACGATGCGTTCCAGATGTCCGACAAGTTCTGCAGGGATATCATAAAGGCGGCACCTATGCACGACCTGGGCAAGGTCGCAGTCGATGACGCAGTCTTAAGAAAGCCCGGCAAGTTCACTCCCGAAGAATTCGAGAAGATGAAGGCTCATGCGGCAGAGGGCGCGAAAATCGTCCACAAGATCCTCGAAGACACTGACGACGAAGAGTTCAAGACGATCGCCGAAAACGTCGCGCACTACCACCACGAGCGCTGCGACGGCTCGGGGTATCCGAACGGACTTACAAAAAACGAGATCCCTCTTGAAGCGCGCATCATGGCTATCGCCGATGTCTACGACGCGCTCGTCAGTAAGCGTGTCTATAAGGACAGAATGTCCTTCGAGAAAGCCGATGAGATCATGATGGAGAGCTTCGGCAAGCACTTCGACGAAGACTTGAGGAAGTATTACATCGCCGCAAGACCCAAACTTGAAGAATACTATAGCGATAAAGAGTAATGTGTTAAAATACCCGTTAGGGAGAATCACTATGGCTAATAAGTTCTTTTTATATAAATACACGGAAGGTGAGATAGTCACCATGAGAAAGTCCCATCCCTGCGGCAGCAAGGACTGGGTCGTAATGCGCGCCGGAGCCGAGATCAAGCTCAAGTGCTGCGGCTGCGGTCACGACATCACGCTCGCAAGACCATCACTCGAGAAATCTACCGTAGCGGTAAGAAAACAAGAGAGTGAGAGTTAACGATGTCCGGTAAGGTCAAGGAAATATTCAGTTACTTATACATAATCGCAGGCGCGATGCTCGCGAGCTTTTCCGTCGCCTGCATCCTCTTGCCGAACGACGCGATCGATTACGGCACGGCCGGAATCGCTATCCTGATCAGCAAGCTCACGGGCTATAATCTCTCGGCCTGCGTATTCGGCGTTTTCCTGCCGTTTCTCATCGCGGGCTTTATCTTCCTCGGAAGGAAAGTAATGTACAAAGCCGTCGTAGGCTCGTTGTTTTATACCGTCGGCCTGGCTTTTTTCGAGCGCATCCCGTTCGAGCTTAATACCGAGCACTTCCTCGCCGTCGCATTCGGAGGCGCGATCCTCGGTGCGGGCTTGTCACTCATCCTGAGATCCGGCGGCTGCATCGACGGCTCCGAGATCCTCGCGAACATCATCGTCCGCAAGCTGTCTGACAAGACCGGCAAGAACTACAGCATGACCTATATATTGATAACCTTCAATGTATTCGTATATGTCGCGATCTTCATCCTGATCAACCGCAACTCGGCTCTTCTGAGCCTTCTTGTCTACGTCGTCGCGACTGCGATAATCGACCACTTCACGGATCACTTCGAGGCAATCAAGCAGGTTACGATCATAACCAAAGAGCCCGAGCAGATCATCGTCGACATCAAGGAGCAGCTCAACAAGACCTGCACGATAATGAAGTCGCGCGGTGCCATCGCCGGCGACAACACGACGCTTATCTGCTACGTCAACTACTTTGAGCTTCAGCTGTTGAGGGACATTATCTCAAAGCACAAGGGCTCGTTCAGCACCGTTACGACGGTTGATGAGATATTGAGGTGAGTTTGGCGTTCGGTCTGGGAGGCGCGTCGCAAGCCCACAGTCGCTTAATCAACGCTCCTCTGCGATACGCAGATGTGTCTTCCGTCGATGTCCCCGAAAACAAATTCTCTGTTAACTCCGGTGAACGTCTCCGCATCGCCGAGCTGCTTTATGATCGCGACGCCGTTGTTGGCGAGCTCCATCTGGAGCATCATCGGCTCTGATACGTAGATATAAAGGTCGTAGTCGATTCCGCACAATTCACGCATCGGCTTTATTTCCTGCCCGTTTTTGGCAGCGACCAGAACGATGTCGATGTTGTCTCTGGAGAGCCTTATGTGCGGCATGGTCTCATCATCAAGATGAGTGGATTCAAATCCCAGATATTTCTCATAGAAGCATGAAGTCTGAAGCGGATCCTTGCAGACGAATACAGGTGCGCAGCCGTTCATCAGGTGAAGGCCGTTGCCCTTCTTGGCATCGGCATCGGCGCCCTCAGAGCCGGCGTCGCCCTCGGAGCCTGAGCCGCCCTCAGCAGCAGAAGAATCGATCTTATCCGGATCGATACCGTCCTTTGGCAGCTCTTTGTTGAAAGCGAATCCCAGAAGCGGTTTGCAGAACGGCTTTTCGAGCTCGTCAAGGGAAGAGTTCATCTTGATCCTCTCCATGAGCTGCTCGGTCGTCGGGTTAGTCGGGATGTCGCGGAGCTTCTCGATAGTCTCGCAGTATTCGACGAGGTTAACGAAGCGGATGAAGAGCGGCATTATCTCGTCACAGTTCTTTGGAAGGTCGCGCTTGCCGTGCAGGAACTGCATGCCGTATTCGACGCCCTGGGCGGGGAGTGCGGCAAAGAGGCGGTTTACGAAGTCAAGCTCGTCGAGAGAGTTGTCGGCTGAATCGCCCTGGATCAGTATTGAGTGCATATAGTCGAAGACTTGATTGATGTCGTGTTCGGGATAATTACCTGAAGGCATGTGATACTCCTTTTGCGCCCTCGTGACGGGCGTCAAGATAAATTTATAAGAGCATTTTAGCATAAGGTGTGATTTAATGTTAATGTCATAGGATAAGGGGGATGATGAAAGTGTACAGGATATTTATCGTAGAAGACGACCGCGTGATCGCAGAGGAGATGAAGCGTCATATCGAGAAGTGGGGCTTCGAGGTGGCGATCGACAGCGACCTTGAGAACGTGATGGGGGATTTCACCAAGTTTAAGCCGGATCTCGTGCTGTTGGATGTTAATCTTCCTTTCTATAACGGCTTTTTCCGCTGCTCAAAGATCAGGGAAGTGTCGCGCGTTCCGGTCATCTTCGTCTCATCAGCTTCGGACAATATGAATCAGATCATGGCGATGAACATGGGCGGCGATGACTTTATCACGAAGCCGTTCAGCCTTGATGTTCTGACTGCCAAGATCAATGCTGTCCTGAGGCGTGCATATGACTTCGGGCCCAACTCGAATCTTATCGAACACAGGGGAGCGATATTCCTTCCTTCGGAGTCTGCGATCAATAT
>CADCPU010000403.1 GCA_902803365.1 Oscillospiraceae bacterium | reverse complement strand
CGTCTTGAAGATCTATGAAGCTGAGGCTGTTGATCCTGAATACTATAAGGGAACTGATCTTTATGAGTATGCGGTAAAGGTAATGGATAAAGCTAAGGAAGGAGTCGACGCTCCTGACAAGATCGTGATGGGTGACTACAGCAAAAGATATGAGATGTGCGGCGGAGTTTTCTTCAAGGAAGGATTTTTCTTGAGCTACGAGTGGCACAGAGAATTCTACCAGGTAGTAAAGACGGATCGTGAGACACTGGAGAAATACCTGAAGGAATTTGGCAAGAATACAAGTGTTCTTTCAATAAGTGAAAACGACACGGACGACGGCAGACATCAGTATAATCTCGAAATGGAACTCACGTCCGAAGACGGCAGACAGTTCACGCAGAAGGTGACTGCTGTGTATGATGAAGAGGCTAATGTAGCGATCATCATAAAGGAATCCATGGAGCCACTGAATGAAGAAGCCGTAGAAGAGACAGATACGACTGATGTTACAGTCGAGGAGACTGAAGGCTGAGGCCGGAATTAAAATACAGAAGAGAGCGGGCTGCCGTTGATACGGCGGCCCGTTTGCATGCGCGAGTTTCTTCGCGCGTTTTTCCAACCTGAGGTTGGATTTTTTTGAGCGCGAAAATATTTTTACAACCTCAGGGAGTAAAAACGAAAAGGCGGTTTTCGAGTCTGCGCCGTTAGGGAGTAAAAAGCAAAATAATATGTTGACTTATGCCGTTGATGAGTTTGAGCCCGCATGATCATCGGTCCTGAGTTGGCATTCAGCTCAGGATCTTTTTTCTTTGACTTAGAGGGGAATACACACTATAATAAGATGTTATCTTATTAGGAGGTGGTTTTTATCATGTCAGAGAAAAAACCTTATTACATTACAACCCCGATCTATTATCCGTCGGGTAACCCGCACATTGGCCACTGTTATACAACACTTGCATGCGACGTCGTTGCAAGACTCAAGCGAATGCAGGGCATGGATGTAATGTTCCTCACAGGTACCGATGAGCACGGTCAGAAGATCGAAGACAAGGCTAAGGAGGCAGGCGTTACTCCTCAGAAGTATGTTGACGATATCGTTGCCAACTTCAAGAAGCTTTGGGAGCGTCTCGGTATCAGCTACGACAGATATATCAGAACAACAGATCCTTATCACGTAGAGAGCGTCCAGAAGATCTTCAAGGAACTCTACGACAGAGGATACATCTATAAGGGTGAGTACACAGGTAAGTACTGTAAGCCTTGCGAGTCTTTCTGGACAGAGAGCCAGCTCGTAGACGGCAAGTGCCCTGATTGCGGCAGAGAGTGCGTTGACGCTTCCGAGGAAGCTTACTTCTTCAAGCTCTCACAGTTCGGACCAAGGCTCGAGAAGCTCCTGACTGATGAGGAACTCGATTTTCTTGAGCCTAAGTCCCGTGTTAACGAGACGCGCAACAACTTCATCAAGCCGGGTCTTCAGGATCTTTGCGTATCCAGAACGAGCTTTACATGGGGTATCCCTGTAACATTCGATCCGGGTCACGTCGTATACGTTTGGATCGACGCTCTATCAAACTATATCACTGCATTGGGATACCTTAACGACACATATAACGATTTCGATAAGTACTGGCCTGCAGACGTTCACGTAATGGCTAAGGAGATCATCAGATTCCATACCCTTATCTGGCCTGCAATGCTCATGGCTCTCGATATCCCGCTCCCTAAGAAGGTCGTAGGACACGGCTGGATCACATTCGGCGGCGGTAAGATGAGTAAGTCATCCGGTAACGTTATCGATCCGTTCATCCTCTGCGACAGATACGGCGTAGACGCTTTGAGATATCATCTCCTCCGCGAGATGCCTTTCGGCGCTGACGCTCCTTACACAAACGAGATGATGTTCAACAGAATCAACAGCGATCTTGCGAACGACCTCGGTAACCTCGTATCCAGAACGGTTGCAATGGTATTCAAGTACTTCGACGGCAAGCTTCCTGCTGACCGCGAGGCAGAAGCTCTCGATGAGGAACTCCTCTCCATGTTCGATGCTCTCCCTGCTGAGATCATCAAGGACTATGAGACACTTCATATCGCTGACGGTCTCGAAAAGATCTTCAGATGCATCGCAAGAGCAAACAAGTATATCGACGAGACAGCTCCTTGGGTCCTCGCAAAAGACGAGTCCAAGAAGGCAAGACTTGCAACAGTACTTTACAATCTCCTCGATTGCGTAAGACGTGCAACGATCCTCTTGAGCCCTGTAATGCCTCATACTGCTCCTAAGATCTATGAGCAGATCGGCGCTTGTGAAGCATGCACGACACTTGAGTCTGCTTCCGTAAGAGGTGCACTTAAGGCTGAAGTAGAAGTTAAGAAGGGTGAAGTGCTCTTCCCTAGAATAGATATCGAGAAGGAACTCAAGGAACTTGAGGCTCTCCAGCCTAAGAAGGAAGAGGAGCCAAAGAGCGACCTCGAGCCTTTGAAGGATCCGTGCGTTTTCGATGACTTCATGAAGCTCGATATCAGAGCAGGTAAGATCCTCGCATGCGAGAAGGTACCTAAGTCCGATAAGCTCTTGAAGTTCCAGATTGACGACGGATTCGGAACAAGACAGATCCTCTCCGGTATCGCTAAGTACTACGAGCCTGAAGATCTCATCGGCAAGACAGTTGCAATG
>CADCPU010000402.1 GCA_902803365.1 Oscillospiraceae bacterium | reverse complement strand
TCGATAGAGCGCCATAAGATCTTTTTCGAGATCGGAAGAACTGATCTGCTCGATCATGATAGCTGAACTGCTTCTATCGAGGTCGGTCAGTTCCAGAAGTTTAGATGACAGCGACTGAAGTCTCTCCGCTTCGGACAATATGACGCCTGCTGCCTCCTTTATGTCTCTGTCGTGGAGCTTACCCTGATAGATAAGATCCGCGTAACCGATGATGCCTGTGATCGGAGTCTTCGTCTCATGAGCAAAAGCTGCAATGAAATCCTCTTTACTCGTGACGGAATTCTCAAGAGCCATTATCTTCTCGCTGATGGTATCTGACATAGAGTTATACGCCTCTGTCAGCTGTCCTAACTCATCTTTGGTCACAACATCTATCCTGTGCGAATAATCACCTTGTGCTATTGCCTCTGTCGCAACACTTAAACGCCTTATCGGCTTTGTTATATAGAGCGAGAAAGCAAAAGCAAAGGCTACACCCACGATAAGCGCGACAGCATAAACTATTCTGCAGGTGTGTCTTAAGGTATTGTTCTCTTCTATGATATAGTTGATATCCGTATGCGTGATGCAGGTATATCGTACATTGCGCATCGTAAAAGATGAGGAGCACTCAAGATACGAGTGACCATATAAAGTCTTGATCCTGTATTGGACCAGATCATCTTCATTAACTTCAAGATCAGCCTTAAAGTCAGGATCACCGAAAGCGACAACATCGTCCATGAGGACCGTCAGCTCCATGCCTTCATTTATCCGGGTCCTTTGAGCTGCCTGACAGATGTACACCTTATCGGCTAACTTATCTCGCGTGACAATGATAATGTTCGACTTCAACAGCGACTGGACCATCTCGTGTCTTTCTTTGCCGTTCTCGACCGCATTATCGATACTCCTCTTAAGCGAAGTACGAACCAGGATCAGTGACGATACGAGCATCACTGCGACAAGTATCAGTACGATCCCGAAATAAAGTCTCACGAATATCTTCATGTACAGCTTACCTCAGGAACTTCAAATCTGTACCCGATACCAAAAACAGTCTTTATCACGTCATCGTAGCCGAGCTTCTGCCTGAGTCTTTTAATGTGATTATCAAGCGTCCTCGTCTCGCCGTAGTACTCTTCTTTCCAAACATATTCATAGAGTTGCTTGCGGCTTAAGGCAACATTCTTATTCTTTATGAGCATGCTCAAAAGATCGAATTCCTTTATCGTCAGAGCAACCTCTTCAAGATCTCTGGTAACAGTACGGGACGTGCTGTTTACCACAACTCCCTTATATTCGAATACATCATCCGACGGCGTTGTTCTCCTTATTACGGCCTCGATCCTGGCCAGGAGTTCAGCTACCTGAAACGGCTTACATATATAATCGTCAGCACCCATCTTAAGTCCTCTGACGCGATCGTTCACCTGTCCCATGGCAGAGATGATTATTACAGGCGTTCCTGACGGAACGATATATTCAAGAAGATCATAACCGGATACCTTAGGAAGCATCAGATCGAGCAACACAAGGTCCCAAGGATGCCTGTCAAAAAGCTCCTCGCCCTCTTCACCGTCATATGCGAATTCACAGTGATAGCCTGCGCCGGTCAAAGTCTTACTCAAAAGACCCGATATTGTCTTATCGTCTTCGATAACCAGTATGTTCATTCAATTCCTCCATTCGACCATTACTATACTACCGAGTTGTATCATATTTGTAAAATCGCGAGGAAAAAGCAACATTATGCCGTAGCATAAAAATCGGATCACCTCGATATATGAGGTGACCCGTATAGACCCCAATAAGCGCATTATCAGCAGGAAATCTTACGTCTTCTTCGTATGACAAACACAATGCATGCTCCTATCAGGACACCGCTCGTATTTAATATCACGTCATCAATATCCGTATGCCTTGAAGGACACAGCAACTGTGTCAGCTCAATAAAGAGGATCAGTCCTATCCCCGCAAACATGGTCTTCCGGATATCGTTAAGCTTACGAAAACATATCGGCCACACAATTCCCACAGGTATAAACATTGCTATATTTCCGATAATATTGATCTGCCAGCCGTCATATCTGTCGAAAAGAAAGTTAAACGGAATAATGCTTATCATGTCAGCAGTTGTTTCCGTAAATCCTACCTTGAGTGTACCTATTTCCCCGTTAATATGATGCAAAGGGAAATATACAAATCTCGCGATAACTACAAGGCATATGTAGACAAGGAGCATTTGCAGTTCGCGTTTTAACGAAAGTTCCTTGGAGTGAACCGCAATGACAGATCGCGCTGATATCCAGGCAGCAGTTATAATGAGAAACATTTGAAGATAAGTGATCTCGATCATATACGTATTATTCTTATATTCCCTTCAGATTCGAATTTTCCGGATCATCTTTTTCATGATGACTCTGCTTATAAGACGAATATTGCCTTCCGAAAGTTGCAGGGTTCTTTGGTGTAACACGGAAACCGGCGCCCAAACCGTTATCGGCTTTCCGGAGGACAGCGAAATCGAATATGAAGGACGCATAACAACTCCGCCTTTATACAAACATCTGCATTTTTACTCGTTTTGCATAGGATAGCCCAAAACTCACTCCTCCCTATCCGGAATCAACTCATAATACACTTCATCAGGAACATCGATATTTCTATTATTCTGAAGATAGTTACAAAACCGGAACAACGAGTTTTTGGTTTTACACTTTTCCAGGCGACGGGCAAGTTTATCATAAGTTGTGAGCTTGATCGCTCCGTTCAGGTATTGTCTGCGCAGCATCTTCCCTATCTTCTTATGCAGCTTATGGAATTCACGTTTCTTCCATTCAGGGTGTTCCTCATTGCGCTCCAAAAACGGACACTGCTTTTCAAGGCACTTATGTTCCTTCATGAGTTTAGTATCAAGATACCCGCTGTGAATGCGAATATGACAGTATCCGATAGGAAGCTTAGTAACCTCACTTCCATCGATCTTTTTATTCTGA
>CADCPU010000401.1 GCA_902803365.1 Oscillospiraceae bacterium | reverse complement strand
GTACTGGATACAGTGATCGTTCCATAAACTTCAAGATAAAGAAACGGCTATCTTCTCAAAATTTACATACATTTAACCTCGTTCGTACAAATTTGCCTTTATAATCTAATATATCTTTTTATGCGTTCGGGGGGCATGTCCGTGGAAAAGATGAAGAAGATAGCTGTATTTTTATCTCATGTTTATGAGCCGATGGCCGGGTTGATGCAGAAGGGCGTCAAGGCTGCGGCGCTAGAACGAGGCGTGAAGGTCATATTCTTTGCAAGCTTCAGTGATTCATACAGCAGCAAGCACTATACGGAGTATGCCAAATACGATGAAGGCGATGCGCTATCTATCGATATTCCGAACCTTGAGGATTTTGACGGTGCGATAAAGATCAGCTCGTCATTCGGCGAAAAGGCCAGGCAGAGACTCGAAGAAGTATTGCTTAGTGCGAATATCCCGTCCATCAATATCGGAGGCATGGATGAGAAGCTGAATAATATCTGCTGTGACGAGACGAGATCGTTCAGTGAGGTGGTCGAGCACCTGATCACCAGACATGACTGCCGCGATATCTATCACTTGGCCGGTCTGCCTGACAAGAATTATACATATGAGAGAATAGAAGCTTATAAGAGTACGCTCATACGTTATGACATTCCTTTTGATGAAGAGAAGATATACTTTGGTACGCTTTGGCGCGATTGCGGAGAGGATGCGCTCAACTATATACTTGATCATTGCAAGAAGCGCGGCAAGCAGTATCCGGATGCTGTTGTCTGTGCAAATGATTATTCGGCAATAGGCCTCGTTAATGCCTGCAGAGAGCGCGGTATCAGAGTCCCTGAGGATATTAAGATAACGGGTTATGACGGTATGGATGACGCGGTAAATGGTTTCCCGTCGATCACAACCTCGAGACAGCCGTTCTTTATTGCGGGATACCAGGCGGTCATATATCTGATGCGTTGCTGGGAGGGCGAGAAGCTTCCTAAGGAAGTGCGAATCATGGGCGATTTTATGTGTAATCAGTCATGCGGCTGTAAGCATAAGACCGCGGATAATATCGAAGATGTAAGAGCCAAGTATCTCAAGAGGCTAAAAAATACGACGAATGTTTCGCAGTCGACGACGAATCTTATGCTTAGTGTTGCAAGTTCAAAGTCGCAGGAGGATTGCTTTCAGGCGATCGCGAAAAACGCGAGGAAGGATACCGGCTTTAAGGAGATGCTCCTTTGTATGGCGCCTGATTGGGATAAGCAGCGTATCGTAGGTGAGAAGTTCTCTGAGACTGATGAGGAGATGTCGGTTGTTGCGGGATTCAGGGGCGAGGATGACGTTCCGTTCTTTACCTTCAGGAAGAAGGATATCCTTCCGAAGGATATGCTTGAAGACCCGAATCCGTACTATGTTTTTACTATACATCATCTCCAGTATTATATGGGTTATATGATCGTATCGCCTGATATCGATGCGTGCGAGCAGGAGGCGATGCAGTCCTGGCTCGTTGACTTGGGAGTCATTCTGGAGAACAGGCGTATCCATCGTGACTTGAGGTTGTCGGTCGCAAGGCTCGAGTTCATGTATAACAGGGACATGCTGACGGGTATCTATAACAGGCGCGGGGCGGAATCTTTCTTCGGGGAGTATTTTACGGAGTGTCTCGAAAAAGGCACCGGACTTGCCCTTATGATGCTCGATATGGATGACCTGAAGAAGATCAACGACAACTACGGACATAATGAAGGTGACTACAGTTTGAAGACCATCGCTGATGCCATGACGTATGCTGCAAGCGAGGATGAGATCTGTACAAGATCGGGAGGAGACGAGTTCCTGATCCTGGCCAAGAATTATACTCAGGAGAAGATAGATAATTACATCAAGCGGTTACGTGAATTTATTGCTGATAAGGTCAGTAAGGATAATAAACCTTTTATTGTTAGCGTAAGTGTGGGTACTCACTTGGGTATTCCGGTAGAGGCAGATCTCTCGAACAGTCATGAGGTCTTTGAGAACTATTTAAGGATCGCTGATGCCGCGATGTATGTGGAGAAGAGAAGGCACAAGGAAAACAGAGTTTGAATCAAGGAAATTATCATATATCGCGATCGTCGTTTCGGCTTCGGAAGCGGCGGTCGCTTTATTATGTGTCTGATCAGTACAGGGTCTTGTCTTCTTTTGCTTTGTAATCTTCGAAAGTCTTGAGCGTCAGATCACGGTCCATCGGAATAAGCTGCGGTTGATCTTCGGAAGTCGTTCCGTCCTTAAGATCTGCGAAGAAGTTATATATGAAATCATCTCGAAAACCGATATCATCAGCATCTTCCTTGGTATTGCCGTAGTATATCGTCTTGATGTTCGCCCAGATAAGTGCGGACATGCACATGGGGCACGGATAGCAGGATGTGTAAACGGCAGCGCCGCTTAGATCGTGAGTGCCGAGCTTGCTGCAGGCATTTCTGATAGCGTTTACTTCAGCGTGAGCCGTAGGATCGTTATCTCTGAGGACGGTATTTCTGCCTTCACCGATGATCTTGCCGTTTCTTACTATGCATGCACCGAACGGTCCGCCGTCATTTGTCATTAAGTTTTCGGACGCGAGTTCGTCGGCTCTCTTCATATATTTATTCATTTACATAACCTGCTTTTCGAAGTCTTTATATATAAAATAACACATTCCTTATATTGGTATGAATGTGTTATTAAGATTTGCTTAATTACCTTGAACACGTCGGAGCGGTTGATAGAATCCAATCACAAATTCTACGGTTGGTATTTGGAGGTAAAAATGGAAAACGGAATCGATTCGTATAAATTAAAGGTGACGGCATTGTTGTTTATGCTGCTCGATCATCTTCATTCGCATCTATGGTTTTATGGAGTCTGGCCGACGTGGATCTCGCTGACTACCAGATTCGTGTCGCCACTGTTTCTGTATCTGATGGTAGAGGGATTTTTCCATACCAGGAGCAGGAAAAAGTATCTCATCAGGCTGTCGGTTGCGGCGTTGATCATGATGATCGGAAATGTGATCATCAATCTCTTCTTCCATAATGTCAGTGTTTCAACAGGCAAATACACTTATTTCTCGTTGACGGGTCCCAATAACATCTTTCTTACGCTGGCGCTGCTGTTTGCCGTGATCTGGTGCCTGGAGAATAT
The DNA here is from genome assembly GCA_902803365.1 of Oscillospiraceae bacterium. The sequence goes on along the minus strand of CADCPU010000401.1, from coordinate 341 downwards.
AAAGAACAAAGAGAGAAGAGTCCTTAATGTCTTTCTTGCAGTTATCTTCGCGTTCCTGTGCATGTTTACGGAAGGCGGAGTCTATATGCTGCCGATAGCAGTGATCGTATGGTACTTCCACGGAAAGAAGATCTGGCAGTGCGTCGGCATAGGGGCTTTTTGTGTGATCCTGCTTGTGCACACACTTATGTCATTTCCGGGCAATACATCACTCTACCATTATCTGTGCTTTGATAATGAGTGGGCCATGATAACGGTCATTCCTTTTATACTTCTTTACAACGGGAAGAGGGGAAGGAATACCACGTTCAGCAAGTATATGTTCTACGTTTTCTATCCTG
>CADCPU010000400.1 GCA_902803365.1 Oscillospiraceae bacterium | reverse complement strand
CCGAGCACGAAAACGCTCATGAGTACAGTTGCGACCGTGCGGTTCTTAATAAGCCTGTAGAGGATAAAGAACACGAGGTAGAGGATCGCGATCTCAACGATGTACCACATATGTGAGTTTATGAGGCTCCAGCCCGAGAGGACTGCGAGTATCTCCAATCCCTCGAGTTTCAGACCGCTGATACAAGCAGCTGCGGTGAATACGAAGATACACATATAAAACGGGATCAGTATCGTAAGAAGCCTCTTTCGGAGGAAGCCCTTGAGGTAGTCTTTCTTTGTCTTAAGGCTGGTATAAAGTCCGTAGCCCGAGAAAAAGAAGAATACACCAACGAACAGAACGCCGCATTCGGACAGGAATCCGAGTACGCCTGCCTTGTCTTCCAGCTCCTGCGTTAAGTGATGCAGGATGATGGCAACAGCGGCAAAGCCCTGGATGCACTTGGATGTTTCAAGTGAGAGCGGCTCTTCCTGCCACTCTTTGAACTTGGATACCTTCGCGCCTGCCAGGAGTATTACCACCATGGCAATTGCGATAAGCCAGATCGGGAACTCGAAGGTAGTAAAGCTTGCAAAGAAATTCTTCTTAACAAAATCAGCGTCAACGCCCATGCTCGGGTCAAGCGTAGGGTCGTTGTCGTCCATGCCATACCATAGAACTTCCATATCCGACGGAACGGACAATGTCACTCCGCCGACAGTCGTGAAGCTCTTGGTGTCTTCATCTGCCCGGACGGTAAAAGGGACCGCCGCGAAGATCAGGACCGTTGCGATCAAGATACTTAGGAATCTTCGTAATCTCATGATGTGCCTCCCACGATAATTTCTAAGGTCACCTTAGCAATATCCCCGATAAAACACAATCGACTGTTGGTAGAGTTCCCTGTTTGCAGGGCTTTCGGGGTTTTGAGACACGCGACGACCGATGGAGAGAATATTGATATTACCATTGTCGAAAACATGTCTGTCTTGATATAATCGCGGTATACGGAGGTGCCAAATTATGAGAAGATCGAGATCCCTTGTAAGTATTCTTTTGACCCTTGCCATTCTTTTAGGAATGCAGTTCTTTGTAAGAGATGAGGTGCGCGCCGATCTGGCATTTCCCAATGTCAGGCTGAACGGTGATATCCTGTCCTGGGATCCGCTTCCAAACCTGAAGGACTGGTATCATATAGACTTTACTTCCAACAACGGTGGTCTTGCGCCCGGATGCGGAGTTAGTTCTACGCAGTGTGATCTGGCCTTCGAGCTTGATAACTATGATGTCGGAACCTATAACGTAAAACTGTATGCTTCAGACACATCCGGAAATACGTATTCATGGACAGGTACATATAACTTCAACAAGATCGAGTTACGTGAGGTCAGTAATGTGACGATGGATCAGGCGAGCGGGTATCTTACCTGGCAGCATGATGCTTCGAATGCACCGGGAGCTGAGATCGTATTCCAAGTGCATATCACGATCGACAATTATGAAGAAATGACGATAAAGACATCTGATAAGCGTATTCCTTTGACGAGTTTTGCAAGAAAGGGCACACATGATTACCACATCACTGTTAAGACTACGGCTAAGGGATTCAAGAGCAGTTCGATCAAAAATGATTTCTTTAACGGGGTTACCATATCAAGCGGCAAGACAGTGACAGGACTTACGATCAAGAACAATGTCTTGACCTGGGATCCTGTTGAAGGTGCGGATTCATACTTTATCTTTGCTCATTATTCGACGGGCCCGAATTATGGTCATACGATCAATACCACGCTTGATCAGACCTGTTACTATATCCCGTACGATCTTCATAAGAATGGCGCGACATGTCCTCAGACCATTACTTACTGCATATCGGCTTTTAAGGGTGATGAGCGTATAACACTCGGAACAACGATCGACTATAACTATACGCTGGCAGATTTTGAATATGTAAAATATCCTCTTCAGATCAAGGGAACAGATGTTACTTCGTACAGCGATCTGATGGATCTTCTGCCGGGTCAGGGTCACGTGGCTTACTATCCGGAAGAAAACAAGCTTGTCTTCCGCGATTTTGATATGACAAACGCCGCTTCAACTTCCACATCCTCTCTCTTCAGATCTTCGAAAGCACTGACCGTAGAGGGAAATGCCGTTCTCATTACAGGTTCATACGCTTTGTATAGTGAGACGGATATGACCATTTATTCGGGCTGCAATATCACGGCACATTGCGGAAGTAACGGTATCTATGCCAAAGAGACACTTACCGTAAACGGCAACCTGAATATCGATTCGCAGACAAGACAACCGCTTGTCTCATACAACAATATCGTGTTCAAAGAGGGTGCAACCAAGATCGTTCTGTCGACTGCAGATACCAAAGACACCATGGGAGTTATCTATGCAACTAACGGATCTATCTCTCTTGGAAATCTGAAAGTGACCGCTCCTTCAGGAGCTAAGCTCAACGATGAGTCAAAGAGGATCGTAAATGCTGACGGCAGTCTTGCCAAGAGCGTCACTCTTACTGTTCCTACACCTACCAGCACGCCAAAGCCGACTGCAAAGCCTACGGCAAAACCAACAGCGAAGCCAACGGCTAAGCCGAGCGCCAACCCGACAGCCAAGGTAACGAATAAGCCTACGGCTGCGGTAACAGGCAAGCCTACTTCGAAACCGACTTCAAAGCCTTCGTCAAAACCGACGACAGCTCCTTCAAAGGACCCTAAGGTACAGATCTTAGACTTTGTAGAGCGTATCTATAAGTACGTGCTCGATCGCGAGCGTGAAGAAGAGGGCGCAGCATTCTGGTCTGAAGAGCTCTATGCGTTCAGAAGAACGGGAGCAGAGGTTGCGCAGGGCTTTATCTTCTCTCCT